>JAGQOS010000268.1 GCA_020427265.1 Planctomycetales bacterium | reverse complement strand
CGGTAGGATTCGAACCTACAACCCTCGGTTCCGAAGACCGATGCGCTATCCAATTGCGCCACGGGCGCGTGCTGCCGACTCTGGTTAAGTTTACCTTTTCCCCGGCGCGGAACAAGTCCCGCGAACCGCACCCGACAAGCAGGGACAATCGTTGCTAGCGAAGTTCGGCCGCGCTGATGAGTATTTCTCGCTGGAACTCGTCCATACGCTGGGAGAGTTGGCCCACTCGCTCGGGAATCTCGGCGGCGCGGTTTCGCGATTCAGAAGGATCGCTCTGCAGATCATACAGTTCGCTGGAATCTTCCTGTCGCAACAGCTTCCAGCGTCCCTGGCGAACTCCGGCAAGCACACCGTGGCGCACAAAATAAAAGAACTCGTCGCGGGGCGCTGCGATGCGGTCGCTCGCCGTAAGCAACGGCCAAAGGTCCCTGCCGTCGCGGGCGAATTGTTCGGGTCGTGCAGCGCCGGCTAGCCGGGCGAGCGTGGGGTACAGATCCATGATGGTCGTGATCTCATGAATGTTCGAGCCAGCGGCAATATGCTGCGGCGCCCAAGCAATGCAGGGCACGCGCACGCCACCTTCGTACGGCTGATGCTTGTGGCCTCGCCAAGGCGCCGCGGAACCATGACCCGGTTTGGGACCGTTGTCGGAAGTAAAGATAACGACTGTACGCTGCGCTATCTGATTGTCTTCGAGCGATCGCAAAATTTCGCCGGTACTCCAGTCGATGCACTCGATCACATCTCCGTAAAGGCCGGCCTCGCTCTTGCCGGCGAATTGCGGCGATGCGGCCAGCGGCTCGTGTGGCATCGTATGTGCCAGCAACAAGAAGAATGGCTGGTCGCGATTCGTGCGGATAAATTCAATCGCCTTGGCTGTGAATAGTTCCGTCAAATCCGCGTTGGCCGGAAACGCAATCCGCTCATCGCCATCAAGAAACAGGTCGGACGCGTCGTGCGCGTGCTTGCCGACCGCCGGCCGATGAAACAGATGACCCAACGGCGTTCCCCAATAAATGTCAAATCCATGTTGTGTGGGAAAGTGTTCGCGGTGATGGCCGAGATGCCATTTGCCGACGCAAGCGGTGCGATATCCGCGCTGCTGCAACAATTCAGGAAGCGTGGTCAGGGCCGCGGGCAACCCAATGCGATCGGGTACGTGCAACGGCGTCGAAAGGCCTAACCGGGCGGCATAGCAACCGGTGAGCAAGGCGGCCCGGGTCGGCGTGCAGATGGGAGCGGCGGCATAGAAGTTTGTCAGTCGCGCTCCGTCGCGGGCCATTCGATCGATATTCGGCGTGGCAAGCGATTTCGATCCAAAACATCCGAGGTCTGCATAACCTTGATCGTCGGTAAGAATGACGATGAAGTTCAATCGCGCTATGGCGGTGGCATTTGCACCAAACACGATTCCGAGAAAGGCAACCGGCGCTATGCGGCGCGCTAGTGTTCGACCGGCCAGGGGAGCCATAACTTACCGCCTATTCGGATTTGCTGCAGACGCAGCCATGGGCCTCGCTCAAATCTTGCCGGGGCGGCTGGGCAAGACTCCATAGAAGAGCTGTTTTTCTGCGCGGCCGAAAGCGCTCGTTCTCTTAGAGTGCGGCTTGCGCCGCAGGCAAAGCGACCACGAAGAGGTCAATCCTCTTCATCCCAGTCGTCGGCGTCGTCATCCTCTTCTTCATCGTCGTCGTAGTACTCTTCGTCTTCGTCATCGTCCCACTCGTCTTCATCGTCTTCATCGTCTTCGTCGTCATCTTCATCATCGTCGTCGTCGAGTTCATCGTCCTCGACCTCTTCCCAGTCGCCGTCGAGCTCTTCTTCGTCCTCCCAATCGTCTTCTTCGTCGTCGTCGTAGTCGTCATCTTCATCGTCGTACTCGTCTTCATCTTCATCGTAGTCGTCATCGCCGTCGTCGTCGTCATCGTAGAACTCATCATCGTCGCCGTATGCGCGCAAGGGAGCACCGGAGCGAAGTGCTTCGTCTTCCGACGGGGAAAGATCCAATTCGCTATCTGAGTTGTCTGCTCGGCAAATCACTTCCGCGTTCTCCTCACTTACGGAATCAAGGCTCTGCTCTTGGGACAAGCCACTATCTTGCCCTTCAACCGAATCCTTTGCAACTGCCCCCTGTGAAACAAATGAGGTTTGTAACAAATCTTCCCTCCGCGGCAATTCTTCGATATGCCGCAAGCCAAACGCCTGCAGGAACCGCCGCGTTGTGCCATAAACGAACGGACGTCCCAAATCATGCGACCGTCCTGTGATCCGCACCATATCGCGATCCATGAGTTGCCGCAGAATTTCGCCGCACTGAACGCCACGAATGGCCTCGATCTCCACACGCAGTACCGGTTGCCGATAGGCGATGACCGCGAGCGTTTCCAACGCCGGCGATGAGAGCCGCACGGTGGGAATGGGTTGCTCGAGACGGTTAATCCAAGACGCGTAGGCGCGCCGCGCGAGGAGTTGAAAACCGCCAGCGACTTCTTCAATTTGAAATGCGGACTCGCGAAGATCGTAGATCTCAGCGAGTTGCCGCGCCAAGCTCCGGGCTCGCGTGCCGTCGGGTAAGCTCGCCAATTGAGCCAAACGGCGACTCGAAACAGGCTCTCGTGCGACGAATAGGGCGGCCTCAAGCCGCGCCAACGGACCGGACCGAACTGACGGACCCTCGCCCTTATCCAATCTGCTCGTTTTGCCCGTTTTCCAGGCGAGCGTTCTGCCTAGGTGCAGGCCAAAATCGGCGTTGAGAATTGGTCGGTGGCGAAGCAGGGCCTGTTTACCGAATTGGATCGCGGCGGCGCGAATCGAATTTTGCATCACGAAATCTGCTTGGCGAGGCCGGTAAAGCGATCAGTGGTCGTAGCACCGCGTCGAGTCGCTCCTTAGTATAGCGACTTGGGCAAAGATATCCGCTTGTCAGCGGTTCCGCTCACGATAACGGACGCCGACTAGTTCGATGTCGCGGACCTCGCTTCCACGGCGGCTAAGACTTGGTGCATGGCCGCCTGGGGCGTTTCTGCAATCGCCTCTAGGTGTCGTCGGCAAGAATCCTGGTCGTGCATTGCCACTTCGCAAACAAAACGAAACAAATTGCCTTCCACGCCCCACTCTTCCAGGTGATAGGTCACGGCGCCATACGCTTGTAGTTTCGTCTCGAGCGCTGCTAAGTCCTGGTCGAGTGAATCAGCAACATTTCCATTGTTTCGCTCGACACTTGGTTCAGCGATGTTATAAATCGTGGTCGCATGTCGCGGTAATGGCTGCAAAGGTTCGATCGCGGGATCGCCGGCCGCGCCAGTTTCGAATGGATCGCTCTCGCTCCCAGGGCCCAGCGAAGGCGAAACAACCAACTCGCCCGAAGCTTCCGGGGCGAACCGTAATGGCGTCTCGAGTACCTGGCTTGCGGGGGCCGACGGCGATTCGACGCAGCTTGAAAACAGGGCGGCAATCTTCGCTGGAATCAGCTGCTCGAGTGACGATGGTAGCGAACACCCAGACATGGCAAGGTATGGAAATACCGCCAGGCTCGACAGCATGATCAAACCACGCAAATAGACGACGAACGAAGATTGTTGATTTGACATTCCAACCCCTGCCGAAAGTCATCGAATGAATTACGCTGGCGACGCAACACACGTCAATTTGTGCGGGAAAAGGCTTATACTGGCCAGATTCCTTGTGCGACAAGCTCAATCCGCGTCAAAACAATGCTTAAATAGGATCTTTAGGGCTACTGAAGGACATGGGTAATTTGCGTGGCCAGTAAACCTCTGTCTCTGTGAATAAGAACTCAAGTAATGTCCTCGAGTAAGCGAATCTACCTGGACAACAACTCCACGACAGCCGCTGCGCCCGAGGTGGTCGATGCCATGACCCGAGCGTTTACGGCAGGTTATGGCAATCCGGCGAGTCAACATGCCGAGGGACGTGCCGCGCGCGCACTCTTGGAAGAAGCTAGGGAAACCATTTGCAGGTATCTCGGCGCTCAAGTCGACGAATTTCGCGGCGATCGACTCATATTGACCAGCGGAGGAACTGAGTCGAATAACCTTGCGTTGCGGGGTATATCGGCTCAACGACGAGGGCAGATTCTCGTCTCTGCGATTGAACATCCGAGTGTTTCCCGAGTTGTAGACGATTTGGCCCGGCGCGGCACTCCCGTTCTCCAAATTCCGGTCAATTCACACGGTGTTCTTGATCTCGATGCCTTGCAACAGCTGCTCCGGGTCGAGACGAGCCTGGTGAGTGTCATGTTGGGCAACAATGAAACCGGCGTATTGCAGCCAATTCAAGAGATTTCAGCCATTTGTGAGTTGGCTGAAGTGCCTCTTCATACCGATGCCACCCAAGCTGTCGGAAAAATTGCCGTCGATTTTCGCCAACTTGCTGTATCGGCCCTCACTTTTGCAGCGCACAAGTTTCACGGACCGCGAGGAATTGGGGGCCTCCTGATCAAAAACTCCGTTTCGATTCAAGCCGACATGTTCGGTGGTTTTCAACAATCAAGCCTGCGACCCGGCACGGAATGCGTGGAATTAGCCCTGGGAATGCAGAAAGCGTTAGAACTTTGCTGCCAGGATCAGCAGGCAACCACCGACGCGCTCGGCCAGCTTCGCGATCGTTTGGAATCGCAGTTACGCCAGGGCTGGCCGGACTTAGTGGTTCTTTCGGATAAGGTTGCCCGCCTGCCACAAACTCTGGCCATCGCATTTCCTGGCGTAGATCGTCAGTCGCTCGTCATGGCCCTCGATCTGGCGGGAATCGCCTGTTCGACAGGTTCCGCCTGCGCCAGCGGTTCGAGCGAGGTATCGCCCACACTATCGGCCATGGGTTGTCCGCCGCCAATCGTCGATTCGGCTATCCGATTGAGCGTAAGTCGGCTGAACAGCATGGCTGAAATTGACGCAGCCGCCGAGAGCATCCTCTCGGTAGTCCTGCGGCAAAAACGCGTCAAAACACACTAAAAAAGCCTAAACATTCTCCCCGGACGACCAGAAAAGCGATACAATGCTGGATTGCGATTCGATGGCAATTTCGCAGCACGTGCGCCGCGATAAATTGATGAGGACAGAGCCTGCGTGGTTCAATCGGCTGTTCCAATTCCGGTCCCTCCGGATCTGAAAAGTACAACCAATCGCTTCCCCCTGCGCGCGTTCTATGCTGGGCCTGAAAATTCATTAGCGCGACAGGCTTTCGAGTCGTTCACCAGCGTCGCGGCGGGGCACTTGAACCCGCTAGTCGTCCATGGCCCCACAAGTGTCGGCAAATCGCAATTCGTACGCTGCGTCATTGATCGCTGGAAGCAAGTCTGTCGTGGTAAAAACGTTGTAGAAGTCCAGGGAAAAGAATTTGCGAAACAATTTGGCGAAGCGGTTCGATCAGACACACTTCGCGTGTTTCGACGGCAATTCGAAAACATTCATCTGTTTATCCTTGAAGATCTGCATCATTTCACCCGAGCCGAAGCGACCCAACGCGAGTTTCTGCACTTGTTCGATCGCCTGCATCGATCCGGAGTATCGCTGGTCATCACGTCGCGCTACGCTCCCGTGTTGCTCGATGGTTTACTGCCGGCGCTAACAAGCAGACTAGCGTCTGGCTTGACCGTACCGATCGTTCCCTCCGGAACCGCTGCTCGCAACGCGATGCTGCGTGATCTCTCGGAAATCCGACGAACGCGAATTTCCGCCAACGCACTGAATCGGTTGGCTCGCGAATCTCTATTCTCAACAATCGATGTCCTGGAGACAGCCGAGTCGCTCCTGTCGTTGGGCAAGTCGGTAGACATTCGCGATGTCCAGCAAGCCATTCGTCAACGAATCGCCGCCTCGCATCTCACCACACAACAAATTGCGCGCTGCACGGCAGCGCACTTCGCCATTAGCACAAAGCTTCTTAAGAGCAGTTCCCGACGGCGAAATGTCGTGCTTGCCCGCGGCGTCACGATCCATTTGGCGCGACTTCTTACGAACGAGAGTCTGGAATCGATCGGAATGGCTTTAGGCAAGCGCGATCACACGACCATTCTGCATCATGCTAAGAAGATGCAACGACTAGTAACAACCGACCAAGAGGTGCAGAATGCGGTCGACGCAGTCAAGCAACGACTGGCGTAAACGCCGCCGGAAAGCAACTGACGCGGCATTTGCCGCATCGACCGTGGCATTGTGGAAAAACTGTTGGCAAATTGTTGTCACAAACTTGCTAAAACCGACGGAGCGACATCGCTTCTTGTTCGCCTTGCAAAACACATTTCAACGCACAAAAGTTCGACCGACGAACGACATGCTATCGACACGTTTTCCACCCGCGATGACGCCGGAAAAGTCGGCTAATATTCCCGGAGTTCCAGTGAAATCGGCATCCGAATGATTCGCTTCCGTTTGAATTCACTCGCCCACTTAAAGTAATAATATCTAAAAATATATTTTTGGAAGGTTTCGGTGATGAAGATCCGTTGCAATCGAGAAAGTCTCCTGTCCGCCTACCAAATGGCCGCGGCCGTTGCTCCCGCGCGTAGCCCCAAGCCAATTTTGCAGAACGTGAAACTGGAGGCTTCTGCGGAAGATGCCAAATTGTTGGCGACCGATTTGGAGATTGGCATTCGCATCGAAGTTCCAGGTGTGGAAACCGAGGCGGCCGGCGCTGCGATTCTGCCGTTAGGTCGGTTCGGCGCGATTCTGCGCGAGTGTTCCGATGTTAGCCTGACGATAGAATCCGACGATCAGGGAACGGTTGTTCAGGGAGAGCGTAGTCGCTTCAAGCTGCCGGCGCAAGATCCTGCCGAGTTTCCTTCGATTGCTGAGTTCGATGTCGAAAAATTTCACGAAGTTCCGGCGCGTTTAATGAAG
>JAGQOS010000267.1 GCA_020427265.1 Planctomycetales bacterium | reverse complement strand
TGAATATCAAACAATTCCTGCTCACCGCACATCGAAACGAATAGAAGGTCGAATGCCTGCTCCACGACTTACTGGATTGATCGCTGCCGCCTACACACCGCTTGACGAATTGGGCAAAGTGAATCGTCGGGCGATTCATGCCATGACGGAACACTTGGTTCGCGACGGAGTCGACGGCCTTTACGTTTGTGGCAGCACGGGCGAAGGCATGTCGCTCTCGAGCGCCGAACGGCGCGAGGTTGCCGAGGGGTATGTCGCGGCCGTCGGACGGCGAATGCCCGTTGTGATTCAGGTTGGCCACAACAGCCTGGCCGAAGCTTGGGAGTTGGCGCGGCATGCCGAATCGATCGGCGTGGACGCCGTTTCGGCCACTTGCCCGTCGTATTTCCCAATCAACTCGGTCGAAACACTCGTCGATTGCATGGCCGATATTGCCGTCGGCGCCCCGAATCTTCCGTTCTATTATTATCATATCCCCGCCCTCACACACTCTCAGCTCGACATGGTCGAGTTTCTCCGCGCCGCGGCGAAGCGGATTCCTAATCTTGCCGGCATCAAATACACCGCGCCGACAACGCATGAATTTCAGGCCTGCATGTCGCTCGACGATGGCCGATTCGATGTTGTTTGGGGATGCGACGAAATGCTGCTCCCTGCGCTCGCCGTTGGTTCAGCCGGCGCGATTGGCAGCACGTACAACATTGCGGCGCCGCTTTATCGGTCGCTAATCAGTGCCTTTGAGCGACACGACCTCGTCGAAGCAAGGCATCTACAAATGCGCTCGATTGAACTCATTCGGGCGTTGGGCGCGTTTCCGTTTCATTCCGCCATGAAGGCGACGCTGCGATTGCTTGGAATCGACTGTGGTGTTTGCCGCCTGCCGCAGCAGCCGTTAACCGACCAGCAAGTCGCCGCGCTCCGCGATCGCCTTTCCGCCATTGGTTTCTTTGAATGGCGCGAGTCGATTTCGCATGAAAGTGGAGTCAGCGCGACCTAGCTGAGTTGGCTTTCGTTCTTAAGCCGGCGATGCTGTCGACGGTCGACTCCCGCAGATTCTTCCGCGTCGATCCTATGCATTCTGCCACGGGTTTGCTCGTGCATAGCAGAAATGGAAGCCGAATCTGGCCGTGAAGGCTGCCGGGGAAGGTCAACCCACACACCCCAGTCGCCCCAGAAAACGCACTCTTCTTGACATGCACGCTCGCTCCCGTTAAGGTCAAAGGTTATTCCCTGAATGGAGGGATTTTGCTGGCCTGCGTCGACTGGGTGCAATAGAGAGGACAGCGAGAATTGCAGCTTTCGACCATTATCTGATTCTCGGAACGGACTTCACAACGTACTGCCGACGCTTCGGCAGCGGAATGCTCTATACGAGCGAGCAGATCGCCATGATTGAACATCTCAACGCTCACCCTGCTTTGCAGTTGCTTTTGCAGGCGTACAGCTATGCTCGGGAACTCCAGAGACCGCATTGGGACTTCGCCATCGAAATCGGAGAACTGCGAGATGCGGGCCTGACAAATAACGACTTGCGCTGGCTTCTCTTGCACGATTTGGTGCTGCATCGCCGTGAAGTCAAAAGTTCCCAGGACGATGGCCGTCGATTCCGCGACGGTGGGCAATGGAAATTCTCGAAACGCTCCTGTTTCGTGCTCACCGACAAGGGACTTCAGCGAGCAAACGAGTCGCGGTCGCAAGGCTCAATTCCGCAGCGCTCGCCTGAGAACAATGAGGACAGCACGTCGGCGCCGACAGCGTCCGGAACGCTTCCTTTGCTTCGATCGCCGGGGACATTTACGGCCAGGGCCCCGAATACGTGCGTCACCAAGCCGACCTGGGACCCTTCCCGCCAAGAGCTTCGAGTAAAAGGACTTCTCGTTAAGCGATTTCGCCTTTCTGCTCCAAATCAGAGCCGCGTTCTTACGGCTTTCGAAGAGGAAGGCTGGCCGCCTCGAATCGACGATCCGTTACCTGTAAGTGCCAGCATCGATGCAAAACGCCGCCTGCACGATGCCATTAGCAGCCTGAATCGCAATCAGAAGAATACCCTTTTGCGTTTCAAGGGCGACGGGCAAGGTCTCGGAATTCTATGGGAACTCATTGCTCCCCGGCTTGACGAAGCTTCAACTGCGGACCAAACCTCCAAAGAGCGTGCTTCGCTTGCTGCTTCCGCTAGCAGCTAGATCGCGAAGCGACCAATCTGCGTTGAGTTTGCGGGTTGGGTTGGGGTTAGTGGAAGGGATGTTTATGGTCATTTTCATCGAGCGTCTGGGCCGATGGTGCTAAGGAGTCTGTTTGTATGGCCGGGCCGTTCGAGTGCGCGCCGGCGATTGGTTGTTCGTTCGCGATGGAAGCTGCTGCCCGATGGATCGGCGAAAACTGCTGCCATGGATGTGCCTGGCCCTGCTCGCTGCAGGCTGTTCCGGGCTCGAGAACGCGCCGCACCCGCTCGTTCGCGATCATCTGCAGTTCAAGTTCCCCACGAACGAACACCGAAAATGGTCGCGTGTCCGCCGCCAGGCCAACGACACCTGGGCCTCGTACAATCTCGACTGCGCTTCGCCCGACTACGCCCAGGGCTTCAAAGACGGCTTCGCCGATCAGACCTATTACGGCGGACCGTGCACGTCGCCGCCGGTGCCGCCCCGCCGCTACTGGCACGATCGTTACCGTTCGCCGGCCGGTTACCAGGCGGTGCAGCAATGGTATGCCGGGTTCCGCGACGGGGCCTACGCCGCGCACCTGCAAGGCCAGCGGACGTTCGCCCGCATTCCCAACGACCATGGCCCGCCGGTCTTCGCCCAGTATGGCATCCAGGCGCCGGTCGAAGTGCTCAACGAAATCGAAACCATGCAGCCGCTGCCGGCCACCGAGCCAACACCGGCTGAGCCGATGCCCGAGCCCATGCCGGAACCGATGCCCGAGCCACCGGCCGCCGCGCCGGCAGCGCCGCCCGCCGCGCCGTCGGCCCGCGCCTTGCCGCGCGAGAACCTGGCCCGCCGACCGATTGGCGTTGCGCCGCAGGCCGCCCCCATTCAAGCACCCGTTGCCGCGCCCGTTCGTGCCCCAATTCAAGCACCGGTTGCCGCGCCGAGCGTTTCCCGCGCCGCGCCGTCGGTCGAGTTGTTCGAGCCGCTCTTGCCCGCACGGTCGCCGGTGGCCATCGACGCGCCCGAGGCCGCGCCGGTGTTGCTGACTCGGCGGATGCTTCCCACGCTGCCGGCGATGAGCGTTCCCGCGATCGACGAGTCGCACGCCGAGTCACCCGCGCCGGCCGCGACCGGGGTGGCGCGGCGCATGCCGATCGACGCGTTCCTGCCGCGGCTGACCGCCTCGCTGCCGAGCGCCCCGGGTCTTGCGCGGCAACAGATCGCCGCACGAGCGACCAACCCCCAGGAAAAAGTCGCCGCGCCGGCCAGCGAGCCCGACGTTGTGTTGGAAGTCGTCGCCGAGCGGTCGCCTGTTGCTGAGCGATCACCCGTCGCGCCGCGTGTGGCGATGGCCCAGGTGCGCCCGGTGGAACCGCCGCGGATGGCCGGCGATACCAGCGCCGCCCAGCAACAACCTGCCCAGCAACAACCTGCCCAGCAACAATCCATCGAGCAGCCGACGACAGAGCGGCCCGTCGCAGTCCATCAAGCCGAGGCCGCGCCGGTCAGCCGCCTCACCGTGCCGAGCGCTGCGAAGATCGCCGCCGGCGCGCCGCAAGCGCCGGTCGTAACGATGGCCGCGCCGCCAGCCAGCGTGAACTTGCCAACAACTCGCGCAGACAAGCCAGCGCCCCGCGAACGGCAAGCCGCCGCGCCGATGCCGACCGTGACGCCGGCGATTACGGCCGATACAACCCCCTTGCGTGTGCCGACGCGCAGCCGCTTCACCGCGCCGGCCACCCAAACAATGGCCCAGGCCACGGTGGTCGCCGCGCCGAGCTTCGCAGAGTCGAGCGTCGCAGAGTCGGCAAGCGAAGCGCCGGCCAGCAAGACGAGCCCCGCGCAGCCGGCCGAACCGGTCGTGCGGCCGCTCACGCGACGCCACTTCCGCACTTCGCAGTCGTTCCTGGCCCGCCCGCTCGACGAGCCGGCCGCCCCGGTCACGCGCAGCACGTACATTTCTGATTTCTAATGCCGAACTTTGGACAACGGACGACGGAAAACTCACAACAAATAGCTAGAGCGCATTTCAAAACTCATCAGCCGTAGGGCGCTAGCCCACGGTTCTCGGGAAAAACCGGACGCTAGCGCGTTCCGGCTAAGTTATGAAATACGCTCTAACAGCTAGAATCTAACGAACAGCTAGTCGCCCACGGACGGGCGGAAGGTCTTTCAAGGATGAGCCGGACCATGACTCGATCAACAGGTGAAAACGCGAAACGCCAGGCGCGCTGCGGCGCGATGCTGCTGCTGGTCGCCGCCGCCTTCTCGCTTTCCGGCTGCGCCGCGCTAACCAACCCGGTAGCCAACGGCGTGCCGGTTACCGAACTGCCGCCGCACGTGCTGGCCGAACCCAAAGAGCCGCGCGTGCCCCTGCCGCTCACTTACCTGCGGCAACGGCCGGCCCAGCGTTACGAACTGGCCGCCGGCGACGTGTTGGGCGTGTACATCGAAGGCGTGCTCGGCAACCGCGATGAACCGCCGCCAGTGAACGTGGTCGACACGGGCGACACGCCCCCGTCGATCGGCTATCCGGTTCCCGTGCGCGAAGACGGCACCGTGCCGCTGCCGCTGATCCAACCGCCGAAAGTCGAAGGGATGTCGGTCGCCGAAGCCCAGGCGGCCATCGAAGCGGCCTACACGCAGTCCGATCCGCCGATCCTGCAACCCGGCCGCGCCCGCATCTTCGTTTCGCTCGTGCGGCCCCGCACCACGCGCGTGCTGGTCGTGCGCCAAGACGGTTCGAGCAGCGCCAACTTCACCCAACGCCAAGGCGGGTCGATCCGCAGCACGGTCAGCGTGCGCGGCGGCGCCGAACGTTTGACCGGCGGATCGCGCCAAGGCACCGGACAGATCGTCGACCTGCCGGCCTACGAAAACGACGTGCTCAACGCCCTGGTGCGCACCGGCGGCCTGCCCGGACTCGAAGCGGCCAACGAAGTGATCATCCAACGCGGTTACCTCGGCGCCCCGCCGATCGACGATCATGGTGGCGAGATCGTGCCGCTGCCCAACCCCGACGGCGAGTTCTCACCCGTCCCCTTCCAATGCCCCGAAGACCTGCTCTGGGCCGGTATGGGTGGCGGACGCATCCTGCGCATTCCGTTGCGCATCCTGCCGGGGCAGCAACCGCCGTTCCGGCCCGAAGACATCATCCTGCATCCGGGCGACATCGTGTATGTCGAGGCCCGCGACGCCGAAGTCTACTACACCGGCGGCCTGCTGCCGGCCGGCGAATTCGCCCTGCCGCGCGACTACGATCTCGACGTGATCGAGGCCGTGCTGCAAGTGGGCGGTCCGCTGATCAACGGCGGCTTCGCCGTCGACAATCTGCGCGGGGCGATCGTGGCCGAAGGCCTCGGCGCGCCTTCGCCCAAACTGCTCTCGGTCTTGCGACGCCTGCCCGACGGCCGCCAGATCACGATCCGCGTCGACCTGCATCGCGCGGCCCGCGACCCGCGAGAAAGCCTGATCGTCCAGCCTGGCGACGTGCTGGTCCTGCAAGAAACCCCGCACCAGGCCATCACCCGCTACGCCACACAAATGTTCGACTTCAACATCTTCTCCATCCTCTTCAAAACCAGCCGCACCACAGGCAGCGCTTCGGTCGGTCTACCCTAGGATGGTCGAGGGGTGAGGGTGGAAGGTTGAGGGATCGGAGACGGGAAACGGGTGAGCCGCGCGGCGCGGCTCAACTGACGACCGACTTGATCGCTGAGCAGAGGCGGTCCATGTTCGTTTCGGTCATGCCGGCTACGTTGATTCGGCCCGAACCGACAATGTAGATGGCGAATTCTTGCTTGAGCTGCGCCACGTGCTCGGGCGTGAGGCCCGAGAACGAAAACATGCCGCTTTGGCGTGTGATGAACGAATAGTCGCCCGGCACGCCTTTGGCCTGCAAGGTTTCGACAAACAGCGATCGCATTGTGTTGATTCGTTCGCGCATGCCGGCCAACTCGGTTTCCCATTGGGTGCTGAGGTCGGCATCTTGCAAGATCGTGCTCACGACCGCCGCGCCGTGCGCGGGTGGGTTTGAGTAGTTAGCGCGGATCCCCGCCTTGATCTGGCTTTGCGCGGCTGCGGCCGCCTCGCGCGTGGCCGCGATCGCCGTCAGTGCTCCGACACGCTCGTTGTAGAGCCCAAAGTTCTTGGAAAACGAGCTGCAGATCAACAGTTCGTCGCATTGCCCCAACAGCGCGCACAACGCGACGGCATCTTCACCCAGCCCGGTGGCAAAACCTTGATAGGCGAAGTCGACCAACGGCAGTAACCCGCGCTCGTGCACAATCGCCGCAATCTGTTCCCATTGCTCGGGCGTGGGATCGATTCCCGTGGGGTTGTGGCAACAGCCGTGCAGCAGGACGACGTCGCCGGCGGGAATCTGCTCCAACGCCGCCTTCATGGCTGTGAAGTCGAGGCCGTTGGTCGCGGCGTCGAAATACGGATACGCAACCGTCTCGATATTCGCGGCTTCAAAAATCTTCGGGTGATTCGGCCAGGTTGGCTGACTGAGCCAAACTCGCGCGCTAGGAAACTCACTCTGAATAAAGTTAGCCGCCACGCGCAACGCGCCGGTGCCACCCGGTGTATGCGAGGTAGCCACGCGGCCCGCCGCTACCAAATCGCTGTCGGCGCCGAGCAACAACCGCTGCACGCACTGCCCATAAACCGGCGTCCCATCGATGGGCAAGTACCCTTTGCTCTTTTCGGTTTCGACCAACCGCCGCTCCGCC
>JAGQOS010000266.1 GCA_020427265.1 Planctomycetales bacterium | reverse complement strand
CCTCATCGAGCCACTCGGCGTTGGCGACGACGCGCTGAAATATCGGTTCCGCCGTCGCTCCGACAGCCAACTTCCGCAGTCCCCAGGCTGCAGCCACTCGGACTTCCGCATCTTCATGATCAAGCAAATCCAGGAATCGATCCGCCGACGGCTCATGATCGAGCGAGCCCAGAACGAGTGCCGCGAACTCGATTCCCCGTGGTAGATCGCCATGGAGCACTTCGCTGCTTTGCTCACGTACAGACTCGCTCAGAGATTCCTGAACATCAAGCCGAATGAGTGCATCACCCGCCAACGAGCGAATTTGCGGATGCCTGTCCGCGAGCAGTTTCGCAATACGCGCGACGCCTGCTGTGCTCGCTTCGGCCTCGTCAAACTCGAGCGACAGAAACCTCAGCGATGTATCGTGGGACGAACTGATCGGTTCCGACACCTCGGCCGGTAATCGAGCGTCGAGTGCACGCAGGCGGCGCAATGCAACTACCGCGATTGCGGGCGCGCGATCGTGAGCCATTTCCAACAAGACACCTTCGGTTCGTTCGCCGCGGTGTCGCACCAACAAGTTGGCGGCAAGCAAACGCTCGGCAAGCGACTCAGAATGCGCGCGATAACGCCTTATCGCCTTTTCTTCGTTGCCAGTCGTTTGAATCTCAGCTAGAGCGAACGCAGTCTCAATACGCACTTCGATGTCATTCGCATACCGATTGCCATCCAATAACTCCCAAAGGGCTTCTAATGCACGGTCATCGGTTTGTGATTTTACGGCGCGAATGGCCAGGATTAGGCTGCGCCGCGAAGGGGGCGGCTGTTTCAGTCGTTCCCGCCATGCCGCCTTCATCGCATCGTTGCCCCAGGCGGCCAGGGAGGGCTCAATGAGGCTAGCGCCGTCGAGCCCCAACTCGGCAGCAGCCTGCGCCAGCGCAACTGATTGACTTTTGGCTTCTAATTCGATCAATGCTCGAGCTGCCGCCAGCCGCGCCAGGCGATGTTCTTTCGCATCGCTCACGATCTCCGACAATGGCTCGACGAACACTTGCGTGCCGTCCATCCCTGCACGGTGGGCGCGGATAATCTGCTCCGCCACTTCCCGGCGCAAATCCGATTCACGATGAGCGAGCGCCGCGAGCCACAGAGGCTTGAGTCGGTCGGGAAACGTATCGAAGTAGGTTTGCCTGTCGACGGGCGGGTCGAGTTCGCGCGCCAGGTCAACCTCGACGGCCGCCGCATACGGTAAGCACACTGCCCAGAGAACGAGTACGAGGCCCTTAGCGACCGAGACGCCAGACAGGCGATTTCGTGCATTACGAATCATCGTCGTGTTACCAGTCATCGAGGCACGCGGAATCGTCAGAGTTCGTGTTATTGCGGGCGTGTCAATCGCCATGTCTGCAAGACCAGAATCAGGAATGCCGTGACGCTCGCTACAGCAGAGATATGCCAACTCTCCGGCAGCAACCGGTACTCGGCAAATCCGGGCATCTCAATCACCGATAAGGCCGCCGCGAGCGGATTGAACAGCAGCACGCGCTCGACCAGGGCATGGCCGAACGGTGCGTCGCGCAATATCCAAACAATCGCAGTACCGCCAAGCATGGCGATCAGCAGGCCATAGACCGTGACGGTTGCCGGCGCCGTGCGTTGGAAAAAGCTGCTAACCGCCGCGCTAAGCAGCAGTGTGAACACGGACCATAGCGATAGACAAATGAGGACCTGGATAATTTGCTCTTGGAGCACCGGCTTGATCCACATCATGATGGAATAGCCCGGCAGCGTAGCGGCGAGTATCAGCAAGAGAATCCACAGTACGCTCAGCAGTTTTCCGGTAACGACACGCCACGTCGTGATGGGTGTCATGCGAAGCAGGTTCCAACCGCCCGACTCGTGTTCGCCGCTAATCAGACCGGCGGCCAAGCTCGGTGTGACCAGCGTAATCAAAGCTCCCTGCATGATGACCAGGATGCCGCCGATTGTCTCGACACCCCAAGCGAGCGTACTGCTTGTGGTTGCAAACGTAAGCAGGAGCGACAGTACGGCGCATCCCGCGATCAAACGCAACACCCAGTGGGATCGTCCGAGTCGGCGCGAACGAAACTCCTTGATCAACACCGGATTGACAAACGAGGGGATCGCCTTCGAGCGACGTTGCGGATCGACAAGAAAAAACATTCTTCGCATGCGGCGTTCGCCAACGGCCCGGTCCTCGGTCATCACGCCTTGCCAGCGAGAGCGGTCGAGCAAGGTAGGCCGTAGCTGCCAGATCGTCGCGGCAGCAAACAGGATCGTTGCCAGTCCTTCGACGATCAAATGCCGCAGGAGTTCGCCACCCTCTCGTTGTAGGCCTTGGCTGCCGATGTCACCGTGGCCGACAATCTCCATGATCGCCGGAATCGGTGAAAGTGAGCGTATCAGCGATGCGGCCGATTCGAGAAGCGGTTGCGGGCTTCCCTGCAAAATCTGAAACGGACCGAGCGACACAATGGCGAGCAACAGCACCAAGCCATAGGTAATACGCAGGGCCGCGTCGCTGGTCGAGGAAAGGAGACTGACTAAGAGCGCGAGCGCGGTGAAACAAGCAACATCCAGCGTGAGAATTGCGTAAAGTGTTACCAGTCCGGACGGATTCACGCCTCCTAAAGCGTAGCAGGCTGCCGCGGCTGGCAGGCTCGCAACCAGCGGCAACAGAGCCAGGAGAAGCATCGCCGCGAATTTACCGAAGTATATCTGCAGCGAGGAGAGATTCGAATTGAACAGAAGCGTCAACGTTCCCTGACGCCGCTCTCGTACAAGCGACGTGGCGGGAAAGATTGGCGCCAGCAGCAGCACCATGGCCAGCAAAGTATAGGCCAACAGCGAGAACAACGAATGTGCAGCCGCGCCACTACTGTCGACCTCGGCATCGCTAGGCCAACGCAGATAAACAAGCAACATCAGTAGCAAGGCGGGGCCCAATTGCAACGCCAACGCGCGTGGCAACCGCAGTGTTCCGATCAATTCTCGCTGAATGATGGGATTGCCTGCAATCATGCCGACGCTTCCTCGGCTGCTGCTTCTGCACGATCTTGACGAGCAAGCGAGAGATAGGTTTCCTCCAGATCAGAAGCCACTTCGCGAAACTGCACGACCCGAACACCGTTGGTAACGAGCTGAGCCAGCACATCGGCAAGTTTTACGTCGCTTGCTCGAGATCGGAAGCGAACGCTGGCTTCTGCCGGCGAGGCCTGCACATTGCCACCTTCGCCCAAGGCGGCAGCTAATTTGCCGCTTGCCGTCTCCACTTCTTCGGCACTCGCAAGGAGGATTTCGAAAGCCCGTTCCTGCTCCACCGCGCGCATCACCTCGGCGAGTGTTCCCAGGGCCCGTAACTTGCCGCGAATTAGGATCGCGACACGATCGCAAACGCGAGACAATTCCGGCAAGATGTGGCTTGTGACAATCAAGGTCTTACCCATAGCCGCCAGACGCAGCAGCAACTCTCGCATTTCGATACGGGCTTGGGGATCGAGACCATTTGCCGGTTCATCGAGAATGAGCACCTGGGGATCATGCAACAACGTCGGGGCGATGCCAATGCGTTGCTGCATGCCGTGGCTCAGGCTCTCGACGAAGCGGTCTCTCATATACTCGCTGCCGGTCGTCTCTAGAACTTCGGTCACGCGTTTGATGCGTTCGCGTCGTGGAATCGAAAATGCGGCGGCGAAGAAGTCGAGGTACTCGTGAACGCGCATGTTGTCGTACGCGCCAAAACGATCGGGCATGTAGCCAACTAGTTTTTTGATGCGGCTCGATTCGGCCGTACAGTCGGCATCGAGAATCGAAGCACGTCCCGACGTTGGCCTTGCCTGGCCAACCAGGATCTTGATGGTCGTGGTCTTGCCAGCGCCATTCGGGCCGATAAAGCCAAGAATTTCGCCTCGGTGAAGCGTTAGCGAGAGCGAATCGAGCGCCGTGAAATCGCCATACTTTTTGGTCAGTTGGTCGATACACACGACTGGTTCGCGATCGTTCATGGTGATTTCTCCTGCGGCGGCAGCACGGTCGCTTCCAGTTCCAATCGCACATCGTCGATGCCCCATCCCTGTGCATCGATCGTGCGGCTCTCGTTGGCAGACATCGGCCCTACATCAAGTGCGATCAATATCTTCCCTTCCTCGTTGGGTTGCAGATATTCGGTTTCGGTCAAATCGAAAGAAAACTGGCCAACCAGGTTTTCTCGCGTCGCAAGCGTAACGAACTGCTCGCCGTCGACGGTGGCAAGTTCGAGTTTCCTTCCTGGCGCACGAATCGACACGTGCAAGACGACGCGTTCCACACGGGCCGGACGAATAGACGCAGGAATCGCAAATTCCAGCACCGTGCGTGCCGGTTCGGTAAGCGGCGAAATCCACGCGCCGGTTGAATTGCTATAGGTGGGCGCGGGGCCAATTCTTCCAGGGCCAGGCACCGATTCGAACGGAAGAAACGTCGCGGGAATCGCAACGCGCGCTCCTGGCTTAGGAGATTCGAACTGCAACGGGACTCGCAGCAGCGTACTTCCTACGCATCGAGTGCCTTCAGGAAAGATTACGCCGCTCTCAGCGAGATCGGCCCAAATGAAAATGGCCGGATCACTCACAACCGGCTCGCCTTCGGCGGGAGAGGGAAAGACCAAGCCCCGATACACGGCTTCGCGTCGACGCTGTTCGTCGGAAAGCACGCTACTGGTAAGGAATTTTCCGGCAGGCAAGGCGCCCTCGCGCGGACAATGAAACTGGTCGGCGCCATCGAAAACGACACCCAGCGAAGCCGCTCGACGCGCCATGATCACCGCATCGTCAAGATTCTCGAACGGGCCGGGCTCGATTTGTCCCACCAGGCCCGTCTGGTCAAAGCGGGCAATTGCCCGAATCGGATGAGCCAGTGTTTCAGTGGTTTGAATCCTCGCCATATGCACGCCGCCGGTAAGCGAGATCTCGTCGATACTCCAGCGATCGAGATCCGTGCAAGTGACCACTTTCGCAGTTCCGGACGACCCTAAGGCGTCGATCTCTACCAGAGACTGTGAGCCGGCAAGCGTAACGAGACCGGCTTCGGGCAGGAATGTTGCCAACTGACCTTCGGTTACTAGGTCGCGCTGATCTTGCGCGACATCGATTAACTGAATCGACGCTGCCGTGGGTGGCACCTGCGACCGTGTCGAGCGGCCAACGACGACCAACACAACGGCCGAAGCAATCGCCAATGACGGGCCGATCCAGCCAATGTGTTCCAGCTTTCCTCTCGTCGCCATCACGGACGCCACAACTAGTAATGCGAGGACGAAGCAGGCGATCGTTCCAATGACGACGCCACGGCTGGCAACCTGGTATCCAACACGACCCTGCGCATACTGAACGGCTACCTCCGGTGGCAGTTCGACAGCCTGGATCGGCTGGTAGAATTCGTAAGCAAGTCGCTCGAATGGCTCGGTCGCTAGCCAATCGATCCGCTTGCTCGCCGCCGCCGGGACGGGATCCTCGGGCGACCGGCGGCGCGTCCATCCACGCGCGCCAAGCGTCGTAACGAGTACTCGCCCGCGCCCCACTTGTTTCCAAAAAGCGGCCGGCCAGTTGTCGACGGAGTGAACGATCTCGACATCGGAAGTCAGAACGCGAGCCATGGGTACCGGGGCCTCGAGCAGCCTTTCAGCAAATTCCTGAGGCTTGCCGCCAAGGCCTGTGCCGTGCAGTCGCATTTCCATCAAGTCGACGCGATCAACGATCTGGCAACATCGCGCCTCACCCAGCAATCCATCGAGCAAATCCGGATCCGTGCGATCGAGCATAATCCAAGCCGCGCCGCCACGAATAATCCATTGACGCACGCTGGCTAGAGCCGCTGTGTCTTCGAGCAATCGATCGTCGGCGATGACGAGTCGATCAAGACCATCGAGGACTTGCAGCGTAGGCGCGAGCGGTTGCCCGTCGAGTCCCGCCACTTGATGATCGAGCCCACGCGCTTCCCGCATCGCGACGACCGCCGATCGGGCGACACCATCGGCCGTGATGTCGAGTATGCCGGTCAGTTTTTCGCCGTGATAGACCGGGAGCAGGCCGCTTTGAAATCGCTCGTTGGTGCGCGCCCCATGATGGATGTCGCCAGCGGTCGTGTGTTCCAGCATCAGCCCGTTGATTGGAGTCGAGGCGCGATTGTTCGGAAGATCCGCGGGTGCGAGAACGGGAAACCAACTGCGGCGAACACAGCGAGGCGGCGCCCAAAGGCGACGACCAAATTGACGGTAGGGATCGGCGGGAAAGAACATTCGCCCCGACATTTCGGCTGCCTCATCGCCGAGGTTCGCGACGTCGAGCGATACAATGCCCCAACGCCCCGGAACCAAATGTCGAATGCCTGCCGGTCCCCCGGAACGCATCAAGCGAACATTTTGTTCGGCGCCTCTGGAGGGTTGCCACAGGAGACAAACCAGGATTGCCGACAGCACCCAAGGGCTTTGCGAGATTGCGAACCGGCCCCTCGCCAGGAGTGTTTTTCGCCGTTCAGTAACCCCCGACATGATGGAAAACCCGCCGCCGAACTCCAAGGCGCAAAAAGAAGACCCGGGGAACTTAGCGAATCCAAGCTTCCGGGTCTGTAAGATCGAGAGTAGACCTCTGAAAAGTGGACAGAGCCGGGATCGAACCGGCGACACATGGATTTTCAGTCCATTGCTCTACCAACTGAGCTATCTGTCCATCCGTGAGCGAATCACGCGAGCGTGTTGCAAGAGGCCTATACTAAGGCGTTGCATCCCGGGTGTCAATCCGTACGGAGATCGCCCCGAAGCTGTTTGTTTGCTTCGCTTTCCGTCGACTCGGCGCAGCTTGACATCCTTACGTCGGCGCAAGTAGGATCGGTGTATTGTAGCAAAGGGATTTTCACGTAGTTCGTGGCGCAACGAATCTGCG
>JAGQOS010000265.1 GCA_020427265.1 Planctomycetales bacterium | reverse complement strand
TATCTAAATGTCGTGATTGGAAAAATATCCCTAGATTGCTTGAATTAAAAGCTAGCATTGCATATCGTTGGGGGCGTATGGACCGCCTGACCGTCGTGAGTCGGCAGCGTCCCGTGGTCTTTTGGTTCAACTTTGAGGGGGAATCGATGAAAGAGAGTCTGTTTCGGCGACTGACACACGGCGCATTTGCCGCCTTAGGCATTTGTGCGATGCTACTTCCGCTCGAGTCGTTTGCCGGTTCGTGGGGAAGCTCTGGTTCGAGCGGCAGTTCCGGGTCGAGCGGAAGCTCCGCTAGCTGGGGCGGCTCGTCTTCGAGCGGCAGCTCGGGTTCCTCGTCCAGTTGGGGTGGCTCGTCGTCTTCCGGCGGTAGCTGGGGTGTTCATCGTGTCCGCCGTGTGCATCGTCACTACAATGCTTCTAGCGGTTCCAGCAGTTCCGGTAGCTCGGGTAGCTCCGCTAGCTGGGGTGGCTCTTCATCGAGCGGTAGCTCGGGTTCATCGGCCAGTTGGGGTGGATCAAGCAGTTCGGGCTCCTCGGGTGGCTGGCACTACAGTGTTCCCACAACAGAAGCCCCAGCCGAAACAGCGCCAGAAGCGCCTGCCGCCGATGCGGCGAGCTTCAAGTTGAATGTGCCGGCCGAAGCTAAGGTATATGTCAACGACAAGTTGACCACCAGCACCGGCACAGAACGGCAATACGTATCTCGCAATCTGCTGCCAAACCGCACCTACACGTTCAACGTTCGCGTGGAACTGGTGCAAGACGGCGAAACGCTGACTCGTGAAGAAACGGTCCGTTTGACAGCCGGCGCGACAACCAGCCTGGCGGTCGACTTCAGCAATGCCACTTCGGAAGAAGCGGTGGCCCAAGAAGAGACCAAAACCAAGCTGACGCTCTCGGTGCCGGCCGACGCTAAGGTCTATCTTTCGGGTCATTTGACCGCCACGCCTGGTGAAGTTCGTGAATACACGACCACTCGACTGGCGTCCGGCGCTGAGTGGAACGATTACATCGTGCGTGTCGTCGTTGATCGCGACGGGCAACAACTCGTCAAGGAGGAAACACTGACGCTCATCGGCGGTGAGAGCCGCGAGCTGGCGTTTAAGTTCAACAATGAGCGATTCGCTTTGGCCGACCGTTAAAGTTTGCCGAAACGTCAATGTATCAACAGTCTTTCACGACCCTCGCATCGGGCATGACCGGTGCGAGGGTTTTTATTTACACCGACGACATCCGGCTTTTTCATTGCAACGATTTTTACGTGCATGACGATCAACAGGCTCGTCCGATATAAGAGGCGAGGAGACGTTGCCGAATGGCAAAAAGCGAAAAGACAGACAAGTCGGCTGAGCAATCGAGCGAGGCTAGGGGCTCGTTGCATCCATTACTGCGTCTGGTGCTGAGTTTGGCGTTCCTCCTCCATTTGGCCGGCATATTTCTCGCCCCGATGAGAGCGTCAATCAGCGATGCTTATCGCCTGCCCGATCGCGACGCCGCGTTTCGCCGTCCGTCCGCAGACGAACAACGGGCCAACAGCGCGGCGACACCGGATTTCAGCCGACCGCCTATTTCGGCGGAGAATTCTGCCAATATCTGGCTTCACGAAAAGCTGGAACCCTATCTGAACATCTGTTATCTGAATCACGGCTACAACTTCTTCGCACCCGATCCCGGCCCCAGCTTGCTGATTCGTTACACGGTCGAACGCGAGGACGGCAGCACGTTCCGCGCTGTGTTTCCCGATCTGAAAAAACAATGGCCACGCCTGCGTTACCACCGCCATTTCATGCTATCGTCTCACTCGTGGCGCGTGCTGCCGCCCGAGGCTGCCGATGCTTACGCGCGGCATTTGCTCAAGGTTCACAACGCCAAGCGGATCACGCTCGAGCTACTCGAGCATCGCCTCCTCAGCGAACAGGAAGTGCTCGACGGAATCCCGCTGGATGACCCGAGCACGTATGTCGTGCTCGGTACGATTTCGGGCGATGCCCAGTCGCTCGCTGCGCCAATGTTGGAAGAGACGCTTCCGGCGCCCGAGGAGGTACAACCATGAACCTGGTGCGTATCCCTCGTGACTATCTGACGAGTCTGGTTCGCGCATGGAATGACTTCTGGTTTCAGCCGTCGGACCCGGCAGTCCTGGCCGCCATTCGAATTTGCGCCGGCGCCATGTTGTTCTACACGCACCTCGTCTGGTCGCTCGATCTACAGGCCTTCTTTGGCGCCGATGGTTGGTTGCCGCGCGATGTCGTGCGCTTGGCGCAAGGAGAGGCTCACACGACGATGTGGAGCTATTTCAAGCTCGACTTGATTGCCGAGAACCCTGCTGTGCTCTGGATGGTTCACATTGCAGCGTTGGTCGTGTTCTTTTGTCTCGCGATCGGATTATTCAGCCGCACGATGAGTGTCCTTGCTTTTGCCGCGGCCGTCGCGTATGTCAATCGCATTCCGCCGGGCGCTTATTTCGGGCTCGACAAGGCGAATTGCATGTTGGCCATGTATTTGATGCTTGGGCCTTGCGGCGCGCGATTTTCCATCGACCGCTGGTGGAAGAAGAAGCGAGCGGCCGAACCATTGCCCGATCCGCCGCCGAGTGTCGGCGCCACGGTGGCGATCCGCATGATTCAACTACACATGTGCATCATCTATTTGTTTGGCGGGCTGGGGAAGCTACAGGGTTGGGCTTGGTGGGACGGTTCGGCGCTGTGGATGGCATTCGCCAATCTCGAATACCAATCGTTCGACATGACGTGGCTGGCTCGCTTTCCGCGCTTCCTCGGTTTTGTGACACACGTGACTGTTTTCTGGGAAGTCTTCTACATCGTTCTGGTTTGGCATCGGCTCTGGCGGCCTTTGATTCTGCTCAGCGCCGTCGTCGTTCATGGCGGCATCGCATTATCGATGGGCATGATCACATTCGGGCTCGCCATGTTGATCGGCAATATGGCTTTCTTGACACCGGAATTTGTCAATAGCGTATTCGACCCCATCGTCGAGCGAATCAAGCCGCGCGAGGCGTAGACCGGCAGCAATTGCGAGGGCTCTTGGCCGCATGATGAAATTGAGCCCCATTTCGCGAGTCCCTCCCATTAGACAACCCGCCTGGGCACTTCTATAATACGTCGTTTGGGTAGGGTCTTTTCTGTCAACCATCAAGGAATTGAGTTGTGTACGACGTGATTGCAATCGTCGGCGCTACCGGCGCCGTGGGCCGGATCATTCGCCAATTGCTCGAACAGCGAAACTTTCCTTACGAGCGGATCAAGTTTTTGGCATCGGAGCGCTCGGCTGGCTCGACGATCACATTCAAGGGTGAGGAGCATCCGGTCGAGCTGCTGTGCCCCGAAGCATTCGCCGACATCGACCTGGCGATTGGCAGCACACCCGATCCGGTGGCTGCCGAGTTCGTTCCCTGGGCGGTCGAGCGCAATTGCGTTGTTGTTGACGAGAGCGGCTATTGGCGAATGGATCCGAAGGTTCCGCTGGTTGTCCCTGAAGTCAATCCGGAAGCCTTGGCTAACCACCAGGGTATCATTGCGAGCCCCAACTGCTCAACCACGCAGATGGTAGTGGCGATGAAGCCGCTGCACGAAGCGGGACGAATTCGTCGCGTTGTCGTCAGCACCTACCAGGCGACTAGCGGCGCCGGCGTGGCGGGGCAGGCGGAATTGAAGGAAGGCAGCCGCGCGGCGCTCGATGAGCAAACCTACGAGCCTAGCTGTTTCGCGCATCCGATCGCGTTCAATCTGATTCCGCAAATCGGCTCGGCGAAATACGAGGGTTACACGTCGGAAGAGATGAAGATGGTCTACGAAACACAGAAAATTTTCGACGATGATTCGATTCAGGTATGTCCGACCTGTGTCCGCGTTCCAGTATCGAATTGCCACAGCGAGAGCATTCTGGTCGAAACCGAGCGGCCGATCTCCGTATCCGAAGCGCGCGAACTGTTTGCAGCCACCCCCGGGATCGTCGTTGTCGATGATTTGTCTGCGGGTCGTTATCCCATGCCCCACGAATGCGACGAGCGCGATGAAGTTTTCATCGGCCGCATCCGCCGTGACCTCTCGTGTGAAAACGGCTTGGCGTTCTGGTGCGTGAGTGACAATCTGCGCAAGGGCGCGGCGACGAACGCCGTACAAATCGCCGAACACCTGGTCGCCAGGCAAGCTGCCGTTTAGCGTCGCTTGGACAGGCAGCGGTTCAGTTGGACTGTCGGGCGTTGCATGCGGTTTTTCAAACTTACGATCTCCTACGATGGCACGAATTTCGCCGGCTGGCAGTTTCAGCCCGGCCAACGCACGATTCAAGCCACGATCGAAAAAACGCTTGCCGCGATCTGTGGCCATGAAATCAAGGCGGTCGCCAGCGGGCGCACCGATGCGGGTGTGCATGCCCTGGGTCAGGTCGTAAGCTTCGCCAGTTCCACGCATCATTCATCGCGTGTCTTGTTCCAGGCGCTCAATGCAGAATTGCCCGATGACGTGAGTGTTTTGAACGTGGAAGAGGCGCCCGACGGATTTCATGCAATTCGCGACGCCACCGGCAAACGCTATCGATACGTATTCGATGATGGCCCTCTGCGCGACGTATTTCGGCGGCAATTCGTGTGGCAAACCTTTCGGCGACTCGACGTCGAGGCGATGCATCGCGCTGCCCAAACGCTACGCGGCACACATGACTTTTCCAGCTACGAGTCGTCCGGCGCCGAACGAAGTTCGAGCGTGCGAACGATTCGCGACATTAGCGTGCGCCGTCTCGCGCCTCCGCACGAATCGGAAGTCCATCTGGAAGTCGAAGCGGATGGATTCTTGTACAACATGGTTCGCACGATCGTCGGCACCCTTGTTCCGATAGGGAAGGGGAGGGCGGCCGAAACGTGGCCGGCAGAAGTACTCGCCGCGCGCGACCGCCGCGTTGCGGGCGAAACCGCTCCGGCACGCGGGCTAGTCTTATTGCGGGTGGACTACGACTAGTTTGTTACGATTGATTTCACGCCTCGAATGCCCGATGATTTCTCACTAGCATCGCAGGGCCAATCGTTCGTAGAGTGTTTATCATGCGAATCGCGCACATCATCACGCGACTGATTCTTGGCGGGGCGCAAGAGAACACACTGCTCAATTGCCTCGATCTGCGCGAGCGGTACGGCGACGATGTATTGCTCATCACAGGGCCAGGATTGGGCCCGGAAGGCAGCCTTGAAGATCGCGCTCGCCGCGCCGGCTTACCGTTGCGTGTTATATCGCAGTTACGGCGTGCGATACATCCAACGCGCGATTGGCTAAGTTATCGAGATATTTGCGCCGCGCTTCGCGAGTTCAAGCCGCAGGTCGTGCACACACATAGCGGCAAGGCGGGGTTGCTGGGACGT
Organism: Planctomycetales bacterium; assembly: GCA_020427265.1. Lineage (GTDB taxonomy): Bacteria > Planctomycetota > Planctomycetia > Pirellulales > JAGQOS01 > JAGQOS01. Next base: position 1,559 of record JAGQOS010000265.1, on the reverse strand, counting down.
CGCGCGGCCTGGACGCTTCGTGTGCCGGCCGTCGTGCATACAATTCACGGTGCGCCGTTCCACCGTTTTCAGGGCAGGGGAGCGCGCATGTTCTTTCAGGCGTGCGAACGCTATGCCGCTCACCGATGCCACCGACTGATCAGCGTCGCCGATGCGATGACGGAACAGATGGTCGCAGCAAACATTGCAGAGCGGAATAAATTCGTGACGGTTTACAGCGGCATGGAAATAGACCCGTTTCTATCGGCGCATTCTCTGCGCAATGCAACGCGAGCCGAACTGGGATTGGCGCCGGACGATGTGGTCGTGGGGAAGATTGCTCGTTTCTTCCGCCTGAAAGGCCACGACGATTTTCTCAAAGCGGCAAAGCTAATTCTCCGCGACCATCCGCGAGCCAAGTTCGTCTTGGTCGGCGATGGCGTGCTACGCCCGCATCTCGAGCGGCAGCTCGAGGAGCAGGGCCTGTGCGACGCATTTCGCTTGACAGGATTGGTCGATCCTCAGCGTATTCCGGCATTGCTAGCCGCCACGGACGTGGTCGTGCATACCAGCCTTCGCGAAGGCTTGGCCAGGGTGCTGCCGCAAGCCTTGCTCGTTGGCCGCCCGGTCGTAAGCTACGATATCGACGGCGCGCGCGAGGTTGTCATCGATGGCAAAACAGGGTTCCTCGCGTCGGCTCGTGATGTGTCGCGTGTCGCAAACTGTGTATCCAAGCTACTCTCCGATGCTGGCCTGCGCCAGCAACTTGCGGCGGCCGGGCAACGGCTTTGCCGAGAGATGTTTCCGGTGCAGCTAATGACCGACGCAATCCGGCGCATCTACGAGCAAATCCTGGAGGTTCCCGCGCACGCGCGGGGAGAGTAAACTAAAGGGCGGCATCAGCACTTCGTCTGGTGCGCGGTGTCGTGGCGCCCGGCGCCGCGGGATGTTCGTGGCGTCTTCGTCGTTGTCTCGCTGCAAGGAATTCTCGTGTCGACCGCACATCTAGAGCGCGTTGGATCGTACCGTCTTGTGCACTTGCTCCGCCTGGGCCAGACGTGCGACCTTTGGGAAGTGGAAAAAGCGACCGGTGGCGACCGCATGGCGATGAAGTTTCTGCCGCGCGGCGACAGGCATACGAAGGAAGAGGTCGCCTTCTTGAAGAATGAGCATGTGATCGGTTCGCAGATCGAACATGGCAGCGTAATTCGCATCTTCGACTTTGAAACAGTCAAAGAGGGCACCTATATGACCCTCGAGCTGTTCAAGCATCCGAATATCAAACAATGGGTCCATCAAGGCGTCGAGGTGCTGTTTCCGAAGCTCGAACAAGTGATTCGACGCTGTGCAGCCGGCTTGGCGGCCATGCACGACAAGGGATTTGTACATCGCGACGTTAAGCCCGACAACTTCCTGATGAACGACGAAGGTGAGATTAAACTCATCGACTTCAACCTGGCGAAGAAACGCGCATCGGGTTTGGCTAAACTGTTTTCCGGCCGCACCGCAATACAAGGCACGCGCAGTTATATGTCGCCCGAACAGGTGCGCGGCAAAACCGTGAACGAGCGATCCGACAT
>JAGQOS010000264.1 GCA_020427265.1 Planctomycetales bacterium | reverse complement strand
GCCGCTTACAATCTCACGACACAGGCCGATCTCGAACAAGTGAACCTGTCGCTCTACTTCTGCCCTTCGCGGCGACGCCCAACCACGCAACAGGGACGCTATCTGATGGACTATGCCGCCGCCACGCCGGGCCCGCATCCCGTTTCGGCCAACGGCGATTCCAACGGTTTCTGGCAAGGCGACACTTGGGACGTGCCGCATGGCAAGACCTGGCGAGGCATTGTCGTGCGCACGAATTGGGACATCCGGCCAACCAACTCCAGCGATCCACCGGAAGAAGCCGGTTCGACGCCGCCGGTCCGCTTTGGCGATGTGCGCGACGGTTTGAGTAACACGCTGCTGATCGGCGAGAAGCGGCTCGCGCCGGATCGCTACGAATCGGGCGACTGGCACGACGATCGCGGTTGGACCGACGGCTGGGATCCCGACATCATGCGGAGCACCGAATTTCCCATCTTGCCCGATGGTTCCAACGGCAACTTCGGCTACATGTTCGGTTCGCCACATCCGGGCGTGATGATGGCCGTCTTCGGCGACGGCTCGGTGCATGCGATTACCCTTTCGATCGACCGCGAACTGTTCAACAATTTGGGCGATCGAATGGACGGCGAGATCGTCGACCTGAGCGATTTGTAGCGCGCGCCCCCCGCGCCACGACCGTGGCGGCGGTTTGACAACTTCCGGCCGCGCCGATACAACTATTAATCAGTGTTCAGGTGGTTGGCATGCGCGGAAGTTCGCAGGCCAACGAACAGGGAATCTGGTGAAATTCCAGAACGGCCCCGCCCGCTGTAACCAGACGTTTGTAAGACACGGTCCTCGATCACGCCATTGCCGTTGCTCGTTGGCACGATGCCGATGCTCGCGGTGAGAAGGCTTCGACCGTGTCGAGTCTGGAAGTCAGAAGACCTACCTGAGCGTGAACGCGGCTGCCAGCGTGCTGGGAGGGAGCTGCCCGACCTTCTTTTGTAATTCGCGCGGTTTCATCGATGGCGAAGAAAACAGGGCGCCATTCCCTTCTGCCAGGATTTCATGCGCCGGCCACGGGCTTCAGCCTCATCGAACTGCTCGTCGTCGTCGCTATCATCGGCGCGCTCGTTGCGCTGTTGCTTCCCGCTGTCCAAGCTTCGCGCGAGACAGCCCGGCGAAGCGGCTGCGCCAACAATCTGAAACAGATCGGCCTGGCCTTGCATCTTTATCACGATGTGCACAAATCGTTTCCTCCGGGCGGCATCGAGTGGCGGCCATGGGGAAATGCAGCGAATCGGCAGCTTGCCTGGTCGGCATTTGTATTGCCCTATCTGGAAGAGCAACCGCTCTACGACCGGCTCGATTTAAAGCAGCCGTTCGATAGCCCCGCCAATGCCGAAGCCGCCGCCACGGTGCTTCCGGTTTACATCTGCCCCAGTTCCGCCCGCGGTGCGCGGCTGGTTCAGGGTCGCGGCCCGGCCGACTACGGCGGAATTTACGGTGAGCGGATCACCTCGCCCAACAATCCGCCGAAAGGCGTGATGATTTACGATCGAGCGTTCGCCACCCACCAGATTGACGACGGCCTGACGCATACGCTGATGATCGCCGAAGACTCGCAGTTCGGCGACGGCCAATGGATCAACGGCCGCAACGTATTCGACCAGGCGTATGCGATCAACGCCGCGCCGCCGTTCGAAAACGACATCCGCAGCGAGCACACCGCCGGCGCGATGAGCCTACTCGCCTCGGGAAGCGTCCGATTTCTCGACGAATCGATCGACCTCCGCTCGCTGGCCGCTCTCTGCACGCGCGAAGGACGCGAAGTCATCGACCATCTCTGGTAGCCGCGGCCAAATTGCTTGGATCGCGTCTTGCGCTGGGTTACCATGGGCTCGTGCCCGCGCGCGTTAGCGAGTATTCGGACCGAAGTAACGACTCGCCACGATCGCGGGTAACAAACCGCGACGCGCCTTTTTGCCCCTCGACGTGTTTCTTGTGCCATTAACAGAAAGCCGACCTCGATGAACTTATGCTGTCGTATTCGACTTTTGCTTGCCGTCGCGTTTGTATTTGCTTGTGCGCCGGGCATGCTCGGCGTTCCGTCCGCCGCGGCGCAGTCGCTCGAAGCCGAACTGCTCGCTGAAGGCCCGGCCGCGATCGCCAAAGCGGCTGCCAGCGAAGGCGACGCCGCGCGCGGCGCGGTGTTGTTCTATCAAAGCTATCTCGCCTGCACGAAATGCCATACGGCCGGCGCCGGCGAGCTGCCGCTCGGACCCGATCTGACGAAGCTTGAAGGGGAAGTAAAGCCGGAACACTTAATCGAGTCGGTGCTCGAGCCGTCGAAGGTCGTCAAGGAGCCGTATCGCGCCGTGACGGTCGTCACGCTCGACGGCGAGATCGCTGTCGGCCTGAAAGCGGCGGAAACGAAGGCCGCGCTCACGCTGCGCGATCCGTCGACCGGCAAGGCGAGCGTGTTCAACAAGGAAGACATCGACGAAGTGAAAACGAGCGAGCAATCGATCATGCCGGTTGGCCTGGCGAATCAACTCGCCAGCCGGCAGCAATTTCTCGACCTGGCCCGCTATTTAATCGAGATCGTCGCCGGCGGCCCCCAGCGCGCCGCGCAGTTGAAACCCGACCCGGCGCTCTACGCCGCGCCGCCGCTGCCGGAGTACGAAGCACAGATCGACCACGCCGGCATGATAACGGCGCTCGACAAGAAGGCTTTCGAGCGCGGCGAGGCGATCTACGAGCGCGTCTGCTCGAATTGCCACGGCACGCACGAGCGCGAAGGTTCGCTTCCCACGTCGCTCAAGTTCGCCTCGGGGAAGTTCAAGAACGGCAATGATCCGTACACGATGTACCAGACGATCACGCGCGGCTTCGGACTGATGATTCCGCAGGTCTGGATGGTTCCCGAGCAGAAGTACGACGTGATCCATTACATTCGCGAGGCGTATCTCAAGGAGCATAACTCGTCGCAGTATTTCGCCGTCGACGAAAAATACCTGGCCCGGCTTCCCCAGGGCGATACGCGCGGACCCGCGCCGCGGAAGATCGAGCCCTGGGTCACGATGGATTACGGCCAGAGCCTGATCAACACGTATCAAGTGCCGGGCGAGGCGCTCAACTTCGCCTACAAGGGAATCGCCATGCGGCTCGATGCCGGCGCTGGCGGTGTTTCGCGCGGGCGGAATTTCATGATCTTCGATCACGACACGCTCCGGATGGCCGCGGCCTGGACCGGCAAGGGATTCATCAACTGGCAAGGCATCCATTTCGACGGCCGGCACGGCGCGCACCCGTCGATCGTCGGCAAGGTGATTGCGGCGAATCCGGTCGGCCCCGGCTGGGCGAACCCCGAGACCGGATCGTTCGACGATCCGCGGCTCGTCGGCCGCGACGGCCGGCACTACGGCCCGTTGCCGCGCAATTGGGCGCACTACAAGGGGCTGTATCATCATGGGCAAAAGCGAATCGTCTCCTACACGGTGGGCGAAACCGAAGTGCTGGAGATGCCGAGTGTCGAAGTCGTCGATGGCGCACCGGTCTTTACGCGCACGTTGAACGTCGGCCCGCGCCCGGAACCGTTGACACTGCGCGTTTCCGATTCACCGACGCCAGACGCGGCGTTGGCGAAAGTCACCGGGCTCGCGCCAGGCGCCGAGATGTTTATCTCGGGTGAACTTGGTTCCGCGCCAAAGCCTGCGCGACAGGTCTTCGCCGGCGGCCCCGGGCTGGCGCTCAACGGCGGCACGCACATCGAGTTGGCCCGGGCCGAAGATTTCGACATGACGACGCGCGACTTTACCATCGCCGCGCGAATCCAAACCGAAGACGACGGCACGATCTTCGCCAAGACCTCGGCCGAGCCAAAGTGGGTTCCCAACGGCAAGACCTTCTTTGTGCGCGGAGGCCGGTTGGTGTTTGACATCGGCTGGGTTGGCGCGGTGACGTCGAAGCGCGAAGTCGCCGATGGCAAACCGCACGACGTGGCGATCACCTGGGACGCCAAGTCGGCCCGGGCCCGCTTGTTCATCGACGGCAAGCTCGACGGCGAAAAAACGTTGCGGCCCAAAGCGGCGCTCGAAAACCCGGTCGCGCGGATCGGCTACACGAGCGAGAACTTTCCCGACCAGGGCAAATCGTTTCGCGGTCGCCTCGAACAGGTCGCCTTTTATGCGAGTGCGATCGCGGGTGACGAGCTGTCACGTCTCGCGGAAAAGAAGCACCAAGAAGCCCATCAGCTCGTCGGACTCTGGACCCGCGTCGATGAAAAGGGCGAGAGCACGCCCGACGATTCGGGCCACGGTTACGATGGCAAAGTCGTTGCCGGGCCGGCGCCGCCCGATTTGCCCAGCGATTCCGGCCTGCGCTGGGTCGCTACGCAGAATGCGCCGGGCTTGCATCTCTCGACAAGCAAATCGGGCGAGTGGTTGTTGGCGATTCCGGCCGGCAAGGAACCGCTGCAGTTCGCCCTTTATTTAGGTGAATGCCCGCGCGAAGTCTTACAGGACGCGAAAGTGCTGATCGCGCGCTACCAGGCGGCGGCCGAGAAAAACAGCGATCTCGACCTGAGCCGCTATCTCGGCGGCGGGCCGGCGCAGTTTGCGCAGCCGGTCAAAACGCAGCTCGAGCGCGGCGCCGACGACGGCCCCTTCGCCATCGACGTGCTTTGGGCGCCCGAGAACAATCCGTGGCTCTGCCGCGTGCGGCTGACCGGGTTCGACTTCTTCGCCGATGCGAACCGCGCGGCCGTGGCCGCGTGGGATGGCGATGTGTGGCTGGTCGACGGCCTGCTCGACGCCAGCGGCGAGCTGACCTGGCGGCGGATCGCTTCGGGGCTGTTTCAGCCGTTGGGGCTGAAGATCGTCGACGAAACGATCTACGTGACCTGCCGCGATCAGATTGTCGTGCTGCACGACCGCAACGGCGACGGCGAAACCGACTTCTATGAGAACTTCAACAACGACCATCAGGTGACGGAGCATTTCCACGAATTCGCCATGGGTCTGCAAACCGACGCCGAGGGGAATTTCTACTATGCCAAAAGCGCGCGGCACGCGCTGACCGCGTTGGTGCCGCATCATGGCACGCTGCTGCGCGTGAGCAAAGACGGCTCGCGGACCGACATCCTGGCCAACGGTTTTCGCGCGGCGAACGGCGTATGCCTCAACCCCGACGGATCGTTCATCGTGACCGACCAGGAAGGACATTGGAACCCGAAGAACCGCATCAATTGGGTGCGGCCGGGCGGCTTCTACGGCAACATGTTCGGCTACCACGACGTGACCGACTCGTCGGATTCGGCCATGGAGCAGCCGCTCTGCTGGATTACCAACGCCTTCGACCGCTCGCCTTCGGAATTGCTGTGGGTCAACAGCAAACGCTGGGGGCCGCTCGACGGCACGCTGCTGAATTTCTCGTACGGCTACGGCAAGATTTACGTCGTGCCGCATGAAGAGATCGGCGGCCAAATGCAAGGCGGCATGTGCGCGCTCGACATTCCGCAGTTCCCCACCGGCGTGATGCGCGGCCGCTTCAGCCCGGCCGACGGGCAGCTTTACACCTGCGGTATGTTCGCCTGGGGCAGCAACCAGCAAACGCGGCAGGGCGGGTTTTACCGCGTTCGCTATACGGGCAAGCCGGTGCATCTGCCACTGGCCCTGAACGCGAAGCAGCAAGGCATGGAAATCCGCTTCAGCGGCGAACTCGACGCCACGGCCGCCGCCGACCCGGCGAACTATACAGTTACCGTCTGGTCGCTCCAGCGCACGGCCAATTACGGCTCAAAGCACTACGACGAACATGCGCTCGAGGTGAAGCGCGCATCGCTCTCGGCCGACAGCCGTACCGTCCTGCTCTCGATCCCCGCCATCGCGCCGACCTGGTGCATGGAAATCAAATACACGCTCAAATCAAGCGACGGCGCGCCGATTGAAGGGAAGATTCACAATACGATTCATCGGTTGGGGGAGTGAGGGATACCAGCGAAATCGAATCACGATTGGGGCAACATGGATTAATCGTAAAAGGACTTATACGGCCAACGAAATGACAAAACGCCTGTGATGGCTGCGGCGTATGGGATACATTACCTTCCGTAGTACGAAGAGCATTTTTCTCAGTCACCTTTGCGTTCGTGCAAGAGATCCAAGAACGCTTTTCCTTCGACGTGCATGTTGAGTTGGTGGATAGGCGGTATTTCACTCGCGGACACACAATTCGTTTGATCCAGACATAGCTCAAGAAGCATCCGAACCGAGCGGCCGCCATTGCGAAAGTACGGCACTTTTAGAAGCGCTTTTGTGATCTTGTCGTCGATATGTGCTTCGTCACCTTCTTTCAGCCCCTGAAATTCGCTGAGCATCGACCGAATCAATAAACTGCGACGAATCATAAATAGCTCGTCCTCAACTCCGGTCGAATTGATTCCTACGATGTCCAAATGACCCGCAAGACGGCTCGCAAAGTCCGGGCCCTTGGCCTTGCTGAATTGAATCCACTGCTGGTCGGTTTGCGGCCGGTTTGCCAGGCTGAACTCGTCGAAGGTGTGCCGCGTACCGCCGGCAAATACAAGAATGGCGTTCTGGACCTTGTGCTTCCCAAACGCTCCGTCTTCCATGGGAGCGAGAAAGAACTTGAGCCATCCAAACTCTTGCTTGTCAAAACTGCTGTCGAACTCATCGAAGAAGGCGATTGGGACGACGCTCTTGCCTGCCTTTCTCGCTTGAACGTCATTAATCTCTGTTTGAATATCGCTAAACGCGTCGTCAAGTCCGTCAACAGAAGTGTATTGCCCTAAGTTGTAGGCCGGCAGGACTCGTATGTCCAAGCTTCCCTTGTTTGAGAGGCTTTCGTTAATCGCATCGTTGATGGCTCTTACCGCAAATGATTTCCCCGATCCCGGCGGGCCGAAAAGCGCGAGGCAAAGGGGGCGCTTGTTAGAACCACTCTCCTCCTGATGG
>JAGQOS010000263.1 GCA_020427265.1 Planctomycetales bacterium | reverse complement strand
CAAGCGTAGGTGAATCAGCCTACTCGGCGCTGGTCGATCGACTCCTCGATTCGCCACGCTATGGCGAAACCATGGCGCTTCCGTGGCTTGACGCGGCTCGCTATGCCGATACCGACGGCTATCAGTTCGATGGCCCCCGGTATCAATGGCGGTGGCGCGATTGGGTGATCGACGCCTACAACGCGAAGATGCCCTTCGACCAGTTTACGATCGAACAACTCGCCGGCGACCTGCTGCCCAATCCCACTCTCGATCAGATCATCGCCACCGGCTTTAATCGCAACCACCGCTACAATTCCGAAGCTGGCTTGGTGGTGGAAGAGTTTTTGCTCGAGAACGCGGTCGATCGGGTCGACACGACGGCAACGCTTTGGTTGGGCTTGACCATGGGCTGCGCCCGTTGCCACGACCATAAATACGATCCGCTCACGCAACGAGACTATTATCAACTCATTGCTTACTTCAATAGTGTTCCCGAAGCCGGGCGGGCGATCAAACAAGGAAATTCCGAGCCGGTAATTACGGCGCCCACAAAAGAGCAACAAGCCGAACTCGCACGCCGCGAGGCAGCGCTCGCAGCGGCCGAGCAGAAGTTAATACCCGGCGCCGAAACAGCGTCTGGCCTGATAATGATCAATCGCCGTTTGGCGAATCGGTTTCCGCTCGATAGTCCGCCGGAGAAACAATTCAAAGCGAAAGGAACGGCCAATTTCGCGGACGGTGCGTTGCAGCTCGATGGGGTCTCGACCGTCGAACTGACGGGGCTCGACAAGCAACTTGCCTTTCGTGCGAACCAAAGCTTCACGATTTCACTCTGGTTGCGTCCCGACTCACTGGCCAACGGCGTCATCCTCTCTCGGCAAAACCCAGGCACGTCGCGGCCCGGTATCGAAATCGCCTTGATCGACGAAGGCCGCCTACGCTTCGACTTGATTACGCGCTGGGTCGCCGGCGCTGGACGAGCCACGACAATCGAGCCGCTACCGGCCGGAACGTGGACACATGTAACGCTCTCGAACGATGGTTCGCAAAGCGCCAACGGGCAGCATATTTACTTTAACGGCCGTCGAGTGGAAACGACGGTCGCCTACAATACGAATAGCAACGTCGGCGGCGTGAGCGCCAATCGGCCGCTCATGCTCGGGGGTGGAATTCGTCCCGGCGCGAAGAATTTTGCAGGCGCGTTCCGCGACCTGCGACTCTACTCCACCAACTTGTGGCCCGAAGAGATTGCGTTGTTGGCGGAGGCGATCAATTCACCCGCCCGCCAGGAATTCGCCCTTATCCGCCCCACGGCTGCTTATGCCGAGTATGTCAAACTCCGCGAGTCTCTCGACGGCTATCGTAAGTCGCTGCCCACCGTCATGGTGATGCGCGAGGCGTCGCAGCCCAAACCCACGTTCATTCGCCAGCGCGGCGTGTACAACATGTTGGGCGAACAGGTGGATCGCAACGTGCCTGCCGCGTTTCCGCCGCTTGCCGCTGGGTCGCCCAGCAATCGTTTGGGGCTAGCCCGCTGGCTCGTGTCGCCGGCGCATCCATTGACAGCACGCGTGGCGGTGAATCGTTATTGGCAAAAGTACTTCGGCACGGGGCTCGTCAAAACGACCGAGGACTTTGGCCTGCAAGGCGAAGCGCCGAGCCATCCGGCGCTGCTCGATTGGCTGGCCACGGAATTCATTCGTTCCGGTTGGGACGTGGCCGGCATGCAAAAACTCATCGTCACCAGCCGCACCTACCGGCAACGAGCCCATGTGACACCCGAGTTGCTCCAGCGCGATCCCGAGAATCGCCTGCTGGCGCGCGGACCGCGATTGCGTCTTAGCGGGCACACACTCCGAGATCAGGCCTTATTCGTTTCCGGCCTGCTTGTCGAGCGCGTTGGCGGTCCTTCCGTCAGCCCTTATCAGCCGGCCAACTTGTGGGCCGAAATGAGCATGGGAATGCGGTACAAGCAATCGCAAGGCGATGATCTTTACCGGCGCGGACTCTATACGATTTGGAAGCGAACGGTCGCGCCGCCCGCCATGGTAGTATTCGACGCGGCCGACCGAGAGGCGTGCCGAGTAAAGCGTCAACAGACGAACACTCCTCTGCAAGCTCTCACGATGTTGAACGAAACGGCGCAAATTGAAGCCGCGCGCCATTTCGCGGCGCGCATGCTCCGGGAAGGCGGCAAGGACCCGATCGGCTTTGGTTTTCAATCGGTAACCGCGCGCCGTCCCGGCGAGCAGGAGCGAAACTTATTGACGGCGGCGCTTGCGGAATACCGCGAGACATTCCGATCCGATCCCGAATCGGCCGCCAAGCTGACGCGCGTGGGCGCTTCGCCCGAATGCAAGGAGTTTTCGGCCGTCGAACTCGCAGCGCATACAACGCTGGCCAATGTATTGCTCAATCTCGACGAAGCGATCACGAAGGAGTAGCCGCTATGAACACGCCCGACGTGAACGTTCCTCGACGCAGCTTTCTCGCCAGCAGCGCGCATGGGCTGGGCGGAATTGCGCTGGCTTCGCTGCTGGGCGGCAAGGCGTCGGCAGCGCGCGACTATCGCAGCCTCGTACCGAAGGCCAAGCGAGTCATCTATCTCTTCCAAAGCGGTGGGCCGCCACAGCACGACCTTTTCGACCACAAACCATTCCTCGACAAAGTGCATGGCCAGGAAGTACCCGAGTCGATCTTCAACGGCCAACGATTGACCGGCATGACGGCCGGGCAAAGCTCATTTCCCGTCGCGCGTTCAATATTCAAGTTTGCTCCGTTTGGCCGTTGTGGTCTCGAACTGAATGCCGAGCTGCTCCCGCACCTTGGCGGCGTGGCCGACGAACTAACGATGATTCGCTCGCTGCATACGGAAGCCATCAACCACGATCCGGCGATTACCTTTTGCCAAACCGGGTTTCAGATTGCCGGCCGGCCCAGCATCGGCGCGTGGCTGAGCTACGGCCTGGGTAGCGAAAATGAAAATCTACCCGCGTTCGTTGCGATGACCTCGAATCGCTCGGGCCAGGCGCTGTACGACCGGCTGTGGGGCGCCGGCTTTTTGCCGTCGCAGCATCAGGGTGTACGCTTTCGTTCCGGTAAAGATCCGGTTCTTTATTTGAGCAACCCCGATGGCATCGACCCAGCGCTTCGGCGTCGCACGCTCGACCACCTGGGAGCGCTCAACGAGTTGCACCATAACGAGATTGGCGATCCCGAGATTCGCACGCGTATTGCGCAGTACGAAATGGCGTTTCGCATGCAAACTTCGGTGCCGGAGTTGACCGACATGCGCGATGAGCCAGAAAGTACGTTCAAGCTCTACGGCGAAGAGGCTCGCAAACCGGGTACTTATGCCTACAACGTGTTGTTGGCCCGCAAGCTTTCGGAGCGTGGCGTGCGTTTCGTGCAACTCTTCCATCGCGGCTGGGATACCCACGGTGGCCTACCGGGCCAATTGCGGCAGCGTTGTCGCGAGACCGATCAAGCCAGCGCGGCGTTGATTCTCGACCTCAAACAACGGGGTTTGCTCGACGAAACGCTGATCGTCTGGGGAGGGGAGTTCGGCCGCACGGTCTACTGTCAAGGCGACCTGGGCGCCAACAACTACGGGCGCGATCATCATCCGCGCTGCTTTAGCATGTGGCTGGCCGGCGGCGGCATTCGACGTGGCTACACCCATGGAGCGACCGACGACTACGGATACAACATCGCCGAAAATCCGGTAAGCGTGCACGACCTTCACGCCACGATCCTGCATCTGCTCGGAATCGACCACGAGCAATTGACCTACAAGTTCCAAGGGCGCCATTATCGGTTGACCGATATTCATGGCTCGGTCGTCAAGGAGATTCTCGCATGAGATTCGCCAGGAAAGTCACGATGTCAACCAACGTCAGGCAATTCCATTTGCGACGAGCGAGTCGGTATTCCATCCGCGCCGCGGCGATGATGGCGGCCGTAATTATCTTTGGCCGGGCACATGCCTTATCGGCAGCCGAACGGAAGATTGATTTCAACCGCGATGTCCGTCCGATCCTTTCCGACAAGTGCTTCTACTGCCACGGGCCGGACCCGAAGCATCGTGAAGCCGACCTGCGACTCGACGAAGAGCAAGCGGCAAAAGCCGATTTGGGCGGATACCACGCGGTCGTTGCCGGCGACGCCGAGGCGAGCGAGATCTATGCCCGGATCATTGCCCACGACGACGATGAACGGATGCCACCCGCCGACTCGGGCAAAGAGTTGATGAAAACTGAAATCGAGCTGCTGCGTCAATGGATTAACCAGGGCGCGACGTGGTCGAAACATTGGGCCTACGTGCCGCCACAGCAACATGCCGCGCCGTCCGTCGTGAACGAGTCGTGGCCGACCAACTGGATCGACAATTTCGTGTTATCCAAGATCGAAGACGCGCAACTCGCGCCGGCCGCGTCTGCCGATCCGGTGACCCTGATCCGACGTCTCTACTTCGACCTGACCGGCTTGCCGCCCACGCCGGATCAGGTCGATCGCTTTGTCGCCGATCCCAGCGATGCCGCCTATGAGGAACTGGTGCATCGGCTCTTGGCGTCGGAACATTTCGGCGAACGCATGGCGATGTACTGGCTCGACCTGGTGCGCTACGCCGACACGGTGGGCTACCATGGCGACCAGGACCATAACATTTCGCCGTATCGCGACTACGTGATCGACGCCTTCAATCGCAACTTGCCCTTCGATCAATTCACGCGCGAGCAATTGGCTGGCGATTTGCTTCCCAACGCGACCATCGATCAGCAAATCGCCACCGGCTACAACCGGCTATTGCAAACCTCGCACGAAGGTGGCGTTCAGCCCAAAGAGTACTTGGCAATCTACGCAGCCGATCGCGTGCGCAATGTGTCGGCCGTGTGGATGGGTGCGACACTCGGTTGCTGCCAATGCCACAATCATAAGTTCGACCCTCTGACCATGAAGGACTTTTATTCGCTCGCCGCCTTCTTTGCCGATGTCGACGAGGCGCAACACTTTAAGGTCGGCAGCAACTCGTTACCCACGAAACGGCCCCCCGAAATCTCCGTCTTGTCGCGCGCCGAGCGAGCAACCAGGGAGGAACTCCAAGAACAACGCCAATCGGCGCCGTCGGAGGAAGCAAGGAAAGCAATCGATCGCGACATTGCAGGGCTCGATAAACGCGCCCGCCTGACAATGGTCACCGTGGCCATCGCGCCGCGCGAAATGCGTATTCTGCCACGTGGAAATTGGCTCGACGATAGCGGACCGATCGTCGAACCAGCAGTCCCCGAATACCTGGGGCGTGTTGGGGTCACGGATCGTCGCGCGACGCGACTCGACTTGGCGAACTGGCTTACCGACGCCCAGACGGGCGCCGGTGGCTTAACGGCACGCGTGCAGGCGAATCGTTTCTGGTATCTCTTTTTCGGCGCCGGCCTGGCGCCCGACCTCGACGACTTCGGCGGCCAAGGTGAACCGCCGAGCCATCCGGAATTGCTCGACCAATTGGCGATCGAATTCATGGCGAGCGACTGGAATGTAAAACATCTGGTACAGCTGATTGTACAGAGCAGCGCGTATCGCCAGGCCTCGGTCGCCACGAACACGGCCATGGAACAAGATCCATACAATCGGCTCTTCGCCCGGCAAGCCCGTTTTCGCCTGCCCGCGGAAATGGTGCGAGACACGGCGCTCGCGATCAGCGGCTTGCTAGTCGACGAGCGCGGCGGCCCCAGTGCGCGGCCGTATCAGCCGGCGGGGTACTATCGGCACTTGAATTTTCCGCAACGAACCTACCACGCGGATACGAACGAACGTCAGTGGCGGCGCGGTGTGTATGTTCACTGGCAACGACAGTTCCTGCACCCGATGTTTAAAGCGTTCGACGCGCCGAGTCGCGAAGAATGCACGGCGGAGCGGCCGCGTTCGAACACGCCGCTGGCCGCGCTGGCATTGCTCAACGACCCCACGTTCGTCGAAGCGGCGCGCAGCTTCGCAGCGCGCATTCTGGCTCAGGAAAACGCCAGCGACGCAGGCCGCCTGCAATTCGCATTTCGAACGGCCGTTTCTCGCGTCCCCGCGGCCGACGAAGCGGACATTCTCGAACGGCTGCTCGCGCGTAGTCGGGCGTTCTATGCCGCCGAACCGAAGGCCGCCCACGAATTACTGAGCGTTGGCCAAACGCCCGCGCCATCGACCATGGAAGCGGTGGAATTGGCGGCTTGGACACAGGTCGCCCGCGCCGTGCTGAATCTGAGTGAAACAACCACTCGACAGTGATTGACCGCCCGCCCGGCGAGACCGTAGAAACCACGGACAGAGAGCCATGCAATATACAGATCTGACCCATCGGCGTTCTTTCTTGCGCGGCACAGGTGTCGGTCTCGGCTCGCTCGCGCTCTCGTCGCTATGGCGCCGCGACGCGCTGGCGGCGGGTGATTCGCAGCGGGCGAATCGTCCCGGATTTGCCGGATTGCCGCATCACGCGCCGCGCGCCAAACGCGTTATTTTTCTTTGCATGGCGGGCGGGCCGTCGCATCTGGAGACGTTTGATTACAAGCCGGTACTGGAAAAAATGGACGGGCAACCGATGCCCGCCTCGGTTACCGAGGGACAGCCCATCGCGCAGCTTCAAGGGCAAGCACTCAAGTGCCTCGGCCCGCTCACTAAGTTTCGCCAGTACGGCGAGAACGGCCAGTGGATCAGCGACTATCTGCCGTGGCACGCCAAGATGGCCGACGACCTTTGCATCGTTCGCTCGATGGTCACCGAACAGATCAACCACGATCCGGCCCATACCTTCATGAATTGCGGGACCGCGCTCAGCGGCCGTCCGTCGATGGGCTCGTGGGTTACCTACGGTCTGGGGAGCGAATCGGAGAATCTCCCTGGCTTCGTCGTCCTTACGAGCGTAGGGGGCCGAAATCCGCAGCCGATCGCCTCGCGTCAATGGTCGGCCGGTTTCTTGCCGAGTCGCTTCCA
>JAGQOS010000262.1 GCA_020427265.1 Planctomycetales bacterium | reverse complement strand
GCGACAAGGAAGTTGTCTTCAACCTGAAACTGAAGGCCGGCACAACGCGTCTGACAGCCCTGTTCACAACGGCCGAAGGCGCGGAGTACGGCGCGTATTTCGCCTACGTAAAGAAGAATTGAGCATGCTCGCATCCAACCGACATTCGAGAGATTAACCATGACAAAATGCCGTGCTACTCTGGTCTTCGTGCTCGCTCTCCTGCCCGCTTCGGTCCTGGTGGGAGCCGACAAGCGGCCTAATTTCCTCTTCATCTTGACCGACGACCAGTCGCCCGAAACACTCAGCGTATACGGCAACCAGGTCTGCCACACGCCGAACATCGATCGCATCGCACGCGAAGGGATGACCTTCACCGACGCGCATCACATGGGTTCCTGGTCGGGTGCGGTCTGCCTGCCTTCGCGCACGATGATCATGACCGGGCGCAGCGTGTGGCGCATCCCTGGCGCTTCTGGGCCGGGTCTCAACAACAAACAACCGGGTTTTCGCGCGGCTGCGGCCGAGCAAAGCCTGGCGGCCGTCTTTAATCGCGCGGGTTATGATACGTTTCGCACCTGCAAAAATGGCAACAGCTTCAAAGAAGCCAATGCCAAGTTCACGGTGCGCAAAGAAGGAACGCGGCGCGACGGCACGGCCGAAGGCGGCAGCCAATGGCATGGCGACGCCGTGCTCGAATACCTTGGCGAGCGGCAGGCGACGAACGACAAAGATCCGTTCCTGATCTATTTCGGTTTTTCGCATCCGCACGATCCGCGCAACGCCTTGCCCAAACTGGCCGCCAAATACGGCGCGGCGAATTCCGGACCGCCGGAGAAGCCCAACCCCCAAGCGCCGCCCTTGCAGCCGAACTACTTGCCGGCGCATCCGTTCCACCATGGCCACCCTGGATTGCGCGATGAAACGAAAGTGCAAGGCGTAGGAACGAATCGGGACGAAGCGACGATTCGCAACGAACTGGGTCGCGAATACGCGTGCATCGAAAACATCGACCGGCAGGTCGGCCGCGTGCTCAAGCAGCTTAAAGCCATGGGCGAGTTGGAGAATACCTACGTCATCTTTACAGCCGATCATGGCATCGCCGTCGGCCGCCATGGACTGACTGGCAAGCAGAACCTTTACGAACATACGTGGCGCGTGCCGTTCCTCGTACGCGGACCGGGAATCAAACCGGGCAGCAGCGCATCGGGCTACATTTACTTGATGGACGTGCTTCCCACGCTCTGCGATCTCGCCGGCATCGCCACGCCCGATGGTGTTGAAGGCCAGAGCTTCCGCCCAGTGCTCGAAGGCAAAACCGACCGCGTGCGCGACGTCCTCTACGGCGTCTATTGCGGCGGCACGAAACCCGGCATGCGTAGCGTGAAGACCGACGGCTGGAAACTGATCGAATACGACGTGCTCGACGGCCAGGTGCGCGAAACACAACTCTTCAACCTCGGCGAGAACCCTCAGGAATTCCTTGGCGAGCATCACGACCCACAATTGCAGAAGCAGCTTGGCATCGCCCCCTCGGCCGGCCAAATCAATCTGGCCTACGACCCGGCCTTCGCCGCTAAACGCAAAGAAATGGAAGCCCTGCTGGCCGAACAGATGCAGCAGCACGGCGATCCCTACACGCTGTCGAAGAATCCGAAATAGCCGGCAACCTCGCTGCGACAGGCATGCACCGGGCGTGCAGCCGGCAACTCCCGTTTTCCCGGGGAAAACGGCCGTATTGCGGTGCAGAAAAGTGCATAATGGTGCACCGAACGCGTTGTTGTGCAGCGATGCCCCGTGATCGATAGAGCAGTCGTTCTGGCTGGCAGATCGCCGCGATGGGAAGAGCCACGCGCTGCCGAGATTGGCGCACCGGCGGACTCGTTATTTCCGCCCTGCCGCTGCTAAGGTCGATCGATGCCGAGACTCCTTGCGGGTTGTAACGATTAGGTGATCCGAACCGGGACCGAGAGAAAAATTGCATGCCCTGCCCTCGTTAAATCGATCTTCCATCTAGCTCGGTCTCTGACCGTGTGCGTTGCTCAACGTCTACTTCGACGGTCCATGGATCTTGGGACCGATCTTCGAACTCACGGAGGAATCTCATGGCTTTGCGTCGCTTCGGTCGTCTTGTCGCCATGTGCTGTCTGGCTTTGGGAACCGCTTGGCTACCCTCGCAGGTTCAGGCCAACGACAATCCCTATTGCGTTTGTTCGTCCGACGACGGCGGTTTCTATGCCGGCGGCGAAGTTGTCCTCTTGCGCCCTTACTCGCAATTAGGTTACACAACCGACGGCTACCATGTGCCCGATTCACCCGGCGTTCGCGTTTGGACCGGTTACGAAGCGGCCGACGGCCTGGGCATTCGTTTCCGCTACTTCGATCTCGACGCCACCGCGCCGAACGATGGCGATATTACGGGCATCGACGTGCAATACTTCGATCTCGAAGCCACGACCGAACTCGAATTTTGCCACACGCAATTCGAACTCTCCGGTGGCGTACGTTTCGCGAACTTCAAATCGTACTGGGCCGGCACCCGATATTCCGACCTCGACGAGCGCGGCCTTACGTTTGGCATTCAAATGGAGCGTAATGTCTGCCGCGATCTGAGTCTCTTCGGGTGGTTCCAGGAGTCGCTCCTGTTTGGCGACGACGCCGACAACTACACCGGGTACATGCAACGCTGGACCGAATTGCAGTTGGGCCTGCAATACGATCGCTGCATCTGCGGACGCAACGTCTACGTGCGCGGCGGTGTTGAAGCGCAATACCACACCGGCGTGTACGAAGACAATCACTACGACTCGAGCCTGTTCGGCTACTTCGCCGGCGCGGGTGTGTCGTTCTAGTTGCAGAGCAGATACGCACAACGGCTGCGTGGCGGGGGATGCAATTTTGCGCATCGTCCGGCTGCATGGGAGCGCGCTGGCTGGCGTCTCGCCAACCGTAGGCAACGACGATGTCTGAAACGTCGCTTCGCTTTCGTCTCTCGACGCTCTTTGGCAGCGTGGTGATCGCTTCGATTTGCGCCTTCTGGGCGAAGTATGCGTTCTTTGTGCCGGAGCCGCCGGTCTATCGAGAGCCGTCGTTGATCGTAAGGCTGGAGATCGAATACCGCCCCGAAACGCAACCGTTTCCCGGCGCGCACGGACGCCACGCGTTGATTCCCGTGATCATGGAAGGAACCTTCTGGATCGATCCCGGCAGCCGCAGTCCGCAGCTCGACGCCAACAGCGAAAAGTACATCGATCGGCCCCCCTTCGGCTCCGTAGACGAGGTGCAGCTCGCCCCATTTTCGGGCTGGCAGGATACACAGAAAAACCAGCCGCGCACCCTCACTTGGCGGCGCGACACGGTATCGTACAACTACTTCGCCTTCCAGGACGAGGAAACGGTCGACGGCCCGATGCCGTCGCTGCTCGAAGCGCGTTATCAGCAAATTCGCCAGCTCGCCGAAGAGAATATCGGCAGCGCAACAGCCAAGACCGGGCTGCTCGGAACGATCGTGCATTTCTCCGTTCCCCTGCCCGAAAGTTTTCCGCTGCTCGAAGCGTTCATCGCCACGCACGACCAACAAGACCCCGATACGACCTGGGACCAGTCGATTCGGAGTGTAAGGGCCTCGCCGTAGAGGCAAGGAGGGAAGTGGGAACGCGGGGGCCGTTCTGCGTGGTCCGTTTTCGTCGGGCTACATACCCAGCCCCCTGCCCTATTCCAACGGCTCCTCCGTCTGTTCGGCCAGGAAGTCGTGCAGTGCGGCGGCGAAGCGGCTGTCGGGCAAGGGGAAGTTGGCAGTGTGGGTCTCGTCGATCTCGTCGGCCTGATGCCACCAGCCAGGAAACAGAAAGCGACAGCCGTGCTTTCCGTAGATTTGCAAATGAGCGCGAGCCGAGTCGTACAAGTGTTGCGAGTCAGGCTGAGCGCCTGGCGCCGGGTGCCATTCGAAGATGCCCCAGTGTGGCGCGTACTGCGTGAGCAGTGCCGGATCGATCCCGCCGAAACGCGTGATGCCCACCGAACGACAGGCGGGTACGTAGCCGGTCCAAATGCCCATCGCCATCGTGCGGGCTTGCGTCAACCCCACCGGGCTTGTGCCGAGCACTTCCGTCGGCACTTGATGGGCATAAATCCGTGTGCGCGGTAGCCCTTCGTCGACGAGCCAGCCGCACATGTCGTTCACGTAGTTGCGCGAGAGCACCTGGGCAAAGCCAAACGCCGGCGCGGCCGGGTTGCCGGGCGGGTAGCCCCCTCGATCCTGGTTGACCCAAATCCAGGCGCGCCAGAACGGCGAATCGTTATCCAGCGCGCGCGGCGCGTCGAATCCGCCCGCCGTGTAGCCGTTTCCCTGATGCGGCATCAAGGGAGTGCGCGGATCGGCGATCGGTTCGGCAAACGCCTCCAAATCCCAGTAACGCAGTGACCAACTCGTGAAGTTAGTGGCGAACGTGTCGTTGAAACTCAGGCCGGTTCCATTCGCATCGGCTGGCGTCGGATCGTCGTAAAACGGACTCTGCTGCCGCGCGTTGATCGAGATGAATTCGCCCACGATGGCTGCCGGCGCGCCTTGACCGGCATAAGGCCCCTTCTCGGCGTCGTAGCGTCCGCTGTGGCGTAGCCAGTCGCGAAATTCGGCCGTCGTGTAAGGTCCCCGGTCGTTGAAGAAGAGCGTGCCATCGGCGTTTGCGCCCCCGCCCAGGCCTTGCTCGATGAGCGGATTCACGACGGCGATCACGCCGGGAAACTCGCGTATAGCGGCCGCAATCTCCCGCGCCTGCCGCCGGGCACGACGTTCGACTTCCGCACGCACTGAGTCGCAATAACGCGAAGGGCACACCGGAGCGCGGCGCGAGGTCTCGACATTTAACTCCGACTCTTCGACACCGGCCCACGTGAGCCCGTCGTTGCGCCATTGATAGTTGCGCAGGTCGTCGGTGAATGCGCGATGCAGCGAATTGCCATGCGTTTGCAAACCAATGACCAGGCCGAGCATCAGCCCCTTTTCTTGCGCCAGTCGGCAGTTGCGCCGCAGCACGTCGGGCCGCTCGGGATAGATAAAGCTGAAGCCGAGGCGATGGTACCTGTCGCCGCGGCCGAGCTGCTCGATAAGCCGATCCATCTCCGTGCGGATCGTCGCTTCGCTCGTTTCAGCACGCATCATTTCGTTCCACAGCGGCAGAATATGCAGGGTGTTGCGCGCATTAGGTTCCGGCGCAAACGTCCACCGGCGAACGATATCGCCGCGCGCATCGCGCAGCGCCATCGCCGAGATGCGTACTTCACCTGCCGCCTGGCCGGGATCGAGCCGCACGCGCGGAATCGGCTTTACCGCGCGCAGCGCGATGCGATATTCGTGCGGTCGGCCGTCGTGCTGGATGGCGAACGTCGTACTGCGCTCGGCGGCAAAACGCGGTTCGACGCCCTGCTGTTGCCAAAAGAACTGCCCGCTCCCAGCGCCGGTCGAGGCGGCGGTCAACTCAAGCGCATACGCGCCGGCCGGTAGCGGCTGTTCGAATTCAAAGGTCGTGTAGGGGTCGCGTCCAACGCTTTCGAGGACAAGCGTTCGCCCGGAAACGAGCAATTCGCAGTCGCGGCTGGGCGACCAGCCGGCGGCCTTGTCCTTGGCTGTCTCGGCAGGCTTGCCACGCGGCTCTTGCTTGGCCAGACGCGGTTTCTTGGGTGTCGGGCGGCCGATTATCTCGGGCCGATACTCGCGCTGATCGAAGTCGGGATTGGGCGTGGGCTGCACGGCCTCGGTAGCCGTTAGATGCGTTTCGATGAGCGCGTCGAGCCGGGCGACAAGCTGCGGCTCGTCGGCGGCCAAGTCGTGGGTTTCACCCTCGTCGTCGCGCAGATTGTACAGACGCCAGGCATGCGCGCCGTTCTCACCGCCGTGGAAAAGTCGAATCAGCTTCCAATCGCCGCAATGCACGCTCACGGCCGGCGGTAGCCAATCGGGAACGCGCGGCGCATGCGGGAAGTAGGTGAAGATTGCCTCTCGTTCAATTGCGTCTCCCTGAAGCACAGGCACGATGCTTATCCCGTCGAACGCTTGCCCTGGCTGCGACGTCAGGCCGAGCATGTCGAGCACGGTCGGGTAGAAGTCGCAACTCTGAATCACCGTGTCGCTGCGCGATCCCGGCTCAATCGTCTTCGGCCAAACCACAACACACGGCCCACGAATGCCGCCTTCGTACATGGTCGCCTTGCCGCCCCGCAACGGCGCGTTGCTGGTGGGCGTGGTTCCATCGACTTCGTTGTACATATTGCCGCCATTGTCCGAGGCGAACACGATAATCGTCTTGCGGGCCAGGTCCAGCCGGTCGAGCGCTGCGAGCAACGTTCCCACGGCGTCGTCCATGCTCTCGATCATCGCCGCATACGTAGGGCTGCGCTGGGCCGATTGCGGATCGACCATCGCGCGATACTTCGCAACGAGGTCGCGTTTGGCGTCGAACGGCGCGTGCACGCTGAACATCCAATAGTTCAGAAAGAAGGGCCGCTCGCGATTCGCTTCCATAAACGCCACCGCCTCGCGCGCCATACGGTCTTCGATGTGTTGGTTCGGCGTATCGGGATCGAAGTCGGGAAACTTCCACGGCGCGACGTAACTGCCCGCCGGCCCGGGGCCCGGCCAATGCGGCACATCAATTTCAAAACCATGTTCGAGCGGCGAATACGGTTCATGTCCCAAGTGCCACTTGCCGAAGTGGCCCGTCGCGTAACCCGCATCGTGCAAGGCCTCGGCCAACGTGTAATGCTCGGTGCGCAAGCGAGTCGCCGAATTCACAGCCACCGCTTTGCTGCCCGGCGGCGCGCGATGGCCGGGCGAAGCCTGCAGCGCTACCTGGGGCACATGACACGTGGGCGAAGTGATGCCGTGCCGCGCCGGACTAAGCCCAGTCAAGATACTGGCCCGCGTCGGCGAACAGAGCGGGCTCGCCGAATAGGCGCGCGTGAAGGTCATCCCGCGCTCCGCGAGACGCTCGATGTTCG
>JAGQOS010000261.1 GCA_020427265.1 Planctomycetales bacterium | reverse complement strand
AATCGCAGCGACAGCGACTCGGCCAGCGTGCGAATCAGCAGTGTCTTGGCCAGTCCGGGCACGCCAACCAGCAAGCAGTGCCCGCCGGCAAATAGCGCGATCAGCAACTCTTCGATCACTTGCGTCTGGCCAACAATCGCCTTGCTCAGTTCATCGGTAATGCTGGTATAGGCCTCGGCCAGCATTTTCACAGATTGCAAATCATTGTCGCTGGGCATCGATCATTCCTTTTCGTTAAGCGTAACCCCAACATCGGCTGCGGCCGTTCGCGACGCGAGCAGCCACTGTTTGTCGCCGGCCTGAACGCGGACGCGCTGATCCAAGAATTCGAGACGCACGTCGCCGCTGCCGGCTGCAAACGGTTGACTACGATAAATAAGCTGGCCCGCCGCCGGATCGACATAGGCGAAGCGAAACTCGCCCGGAGCATGCAGTCGCCCCGGATAGACGACCAGCAGTTCTCCGCGCCGTTCAATCCGCCAGGGAAGGAGCCGGTGGGCTTGCTGTTCGGCCAGATCCAATTCCCAAGCGAGTCGCTGAGAACTGGCCTCGAATCCGCGGACGATGCCGCCGCAAACCGCATAGATACAGGCCTCGCCATCGTCGCCAATGCTCTCCGTCGCCACCATGTCCGCCAGGGCGCCCGGTTGTTCCGGCTTGAGCAACTCCAATGGCGCCGACCAGGATTCCGCTCCGGTCAAGGCATCGAAGCAGCGCAACCGCTGGCCGTCGATCAGAACGTATAGCCGATCCGCTTGCCGCTCGATCACGACATCGCTTTGGCGCATGTCGTCGTAAAGGTAGCGCGTCCACAACCGGCGCCCACTGAGCGGATCATCGAGTGTCAAACGCACGCTCGGCTGACGATCCTGGAAGGGCCCCACAATGCCGGCCAACGCATCGGCGCGCCACAGAAAGTGCCCCTGGGGATTTCCCGCGATTGCTCGCGCGGTCGTCTCCGATGAAGGTGCCTCGAGACTCGCCATTGGGTCTTGAGATGGCGTTGTTGCGGACGAAACCAATTGCAACGGCGCTGACGGCGGATTGTCTGTCTGAGAAATGGGTTCTGCCGCCGACGCCAAGTCGTGCATCGGCCATCGCTGACTGGTTTGCGACGTTTCATGCCGAACAAGTTCTGCGAAGCCCTCGCCGCGTTGCTCCGCGAGGCTCCACAAAAGCTGCTGCACATGCAGACGCGTTGTCAGCGACCAGGCAGGCGAACGTTCGAATGTCAGATTGCTCAATTCGGCATCGTTGGCGATTGCGAGGTATTGTCGCACGGCATCTTGGGCCTCTTCTCTGGCCATCGACACCTCGGCAAAACGCAGTTTCACTCGCAATCGCTCCGATGCTGCGCCAGCATGCACAAGCGACTCTTCAGCGTACTGATTTGCATCGCCATGACGACCTTCACGGAGAGCCACAGTCAGCGACTCGTCGAGCACGACGAGCAATTCATCACGAATCACTTCCGGCAAGGCCCGGCCTTGCCAAGACTCATTCGAGCCTGCGAGTCGCAACGCCGTTCGGTACCCGTCGAGAGCCGCCGGCAAGTTGTCGAGTGAGGCGTCGAGACGAGCGAGCAAAAAATGCGGAACGGCGGAATCGGCGTGCTGCGACACTTCGATTTCGAGTTGCCTGCGGCGCCGGGCTTGCTCACAGAATGCGTAGAGCTTTGTACCCGAAGCAATTAGCAGATTTCCGTTGGCCAACACCAAATTACCCGCCTCGGCATTGTGTGCCGACAGTAAAATCGGCTCCTGAGTCTGGTCGAAAGGCGGGCCGGCCGCCGGAAATACGTGAATCCGACGACGCGTCGGAAAATACACGTAGTTTCCGGCAATCAGGCAGCGTCCATAGCCCCGCACATCCGAGGCCGCGCTTTCGGGCCAATTGTGCTTCGCTTTTCCTGTCACCACATCGAGCCACCAAAGCCGATCGCCGCTGGCGATCAAATGATCGTCGGCAACTCCCAGTAGATGGACAACATCGACCGGCAGTTCATTGGCCCAAAGCATGCGGCCCGTGAGGGCGTCGATCGCGAGCAACTGCCGACAATCGGCAGGCGCAACAAACAATGTGCCTTGCGCAAAAACGCAGGGCGTGAGATCGCGATAAAAATAGGCCGATCGCTCGGCTAGATCGCCTTGCGTGACGCGAGGATAAAGCGTGATCCAACGAATCGCGCCATCCTCAGCATCGAGCGCCGCGACAGCCCCGAGATTCGTATTGTAGTAGAGCGTCTCGCCATCGAGAGTCAGCAAATTATGGGTGACTTCGTCTAGCTGGCCACGCGCCGGTGTTTCGGCCGCGCAGATATGCCGTTGCCAAAGCTTGCGTCCTGAACGCACGTCGTAACACGCCACGTGGGCTTGCGGACGCACGTCGCTGCGACGCATAGCAACATAAGCGCGGCGACCGTCTGTGACCGGCGAACCCTCGAACGCCCAGGCGTCGTCTTCGGGTTCTATCTCCCAAAGCAATTGCCCCTGGCGCTGGAGGTCGAGACAAACCAGGTATCCTTTTTGCGGAGACGCGAGACTCTCCTGAGGACGGCTGGTAGCCGGCATGCCTAGCCGAGCCAGCAACTTGTTTTCGCCAACAGAAAGAGTGTATCGTGGCACGCCCAGATGGTTGCGCACCGAATTATGCCCTAGTAGAGCCTGGGGCCTGCTCGGCTGATAAATGCGCCCCGGTTTCTCGTCCGACGTTTGCCAGGCCGGTTTTCCTGTGGCCAGGTTGCACGCAAAGATTTCGTTTTCACTGTTGGCGAAGCACACGAGTTCACCAACGACCACGGGATGGTAACTCAACAGGCCATCAAAGTCCTCGGCGATTCGGCGTCCGCCAATGCCATAGGCGCGGGCCAGCGTGCCGTCGGCTGTGAGTCGCTCGCCAAACGTGATCGGATCCGGCCAAGCCGGACCAGCAAGCCGAAATGCCGTCGCTGCATTACGGTTTCGCGCAGCGTTGCCCGCGAAAGTCGTCCAATCCTCGCTGGCCAACGGCGATGGCCAGTCGCGTGCCTGGTTGAACAGG
The DNA here is from genome assembly GCA_020427265.1 of Planctomycetales bacterium. GTDB lineage: Bacteria > Planctomycetota > Planctomycetia > Pirellulales > JAGQOS01 > JAGQOS01. The sequence goes on along the minus strand of JAGQOS010000261.1, from coordinate 3,983 downwards.
GCTCGCAATCGCTCGACGTAATTCGCCTTACGACCGCCAATCGTGCCAGCGGCTTGAGGGTGCAGCCGGCCGAGCACGTCGATCTCCAACTTGGCGCGCTGCCAGTTTCCTTCCAAGATCGAAACAAGCGCCAAGCGCGCTCGGACATCGGCCAGATCGAGATCGGTATCTGGGTAGGCTAACCATGCGGGCGGCGCGTCGCGCGAAGTAAGCAATTCCTCGAAGGCGGGCCAATTGGCATCGAGATTGGCGCCGGCAAACGCTTGCCAGAGCGGACGTCCCGAGTCGGTCTTCAGCAGCGGGCTGATGCGTTCCCAATGGTATCGAGCGAGAGTATAGTCACCCCGTTCGAGCGCTATCTCACCGAGTGCGAGCAACGCGTCATCGCCAAAGCTGGTGGCAAACAGCGAACTGACGACTTGTTGCAGCAAGCGTTCGTCGCGGCGAGCCGCACCTTCGGTAAACCACTGCCGCGCCAAAGGATCGAGCCGATCGCGGTAAAGCTGGAAGGCTTCCGCTGGCATGCGAGCAATGCGCGCGTGCCCATATTCGCGCAGCGTGACATAGCGCCCCGGAGCGAGCTGGATCATCCGTTCGCCGTGGTCTTCCATGAGCTGACGCAGCGTTTCAACCGCCTCGTCCCATTGCTCGTTAGCCAGTAGGGCGTCGACGCGTTCAAGATGAGCGCGCGATGCGCTGTCGACTTCCGCGAGTTGAACGTTCGACACCAGCTCGAACTGACTGGAAACGCCGAACTGTGCCGAAGCTGAACGCGATAGAATCACCATCAGGCACAGAGCCGGGGCCAAGCAGGCGCTTCGATTAGCAGGCCCCAGTTGGCGCATAGACGGCTCCCACACGGCGCAGAGCGCCATCGACAAACGAACACGCGGAACACCGGCGAAGCGTTCCTCTCCACGCGTTCGTTCTAACCTCTAAGTATAAGAAACGAGGCAAAATGGGAAAAGAACGATCTTTCCGACGGCTTGCGACATGCCGCCAGCTTGCTGGCATTACTCGGCCGTTCCATAACCTTCGAGAATGCGGCCAATGTAGAAAAGGCAGACCGACGCCACGAGAAACGTCAGCATTTGTCCCTGCGAAATGGATTCAGAGAGTTGAGCTACGATGGAAAGCGGCGGCACAATTAATCCGGCCCATTGCATAAGTCTTCCTAGTGGCTTCATGGACAGATAGCCTATCGAAGGACTCAAAGCAGAACAAGCCAACCGCCGCAACACCCCCGTGTTTTCCATGGATTGAGCCAGTTTGGGTCGGCGTCTCTATCGCTTGCAGAAACGCTTCGCGCGACCCTTTGTCGAAGGCAGAGGTCGCCAGGCAACGCTCGGGAGTGTATTATTGCAGGCATGGGATACGGCACGGTCATTTCACGAGGGTTGCGGCTCCGTTGTCCGCGATGCGGCGATGGCAAAATGTTTGCCGGCTCGCTCTCAATGCACGAAACGTGCGACGTTTGCCATTACAAGTTTGAACGCGCGCCGGGTTACTTTCTCGGTTCAATTTACGTGAACTACGGGCTGACATCGATCCTGGTTGTCATCGGTTACTTTTCGCTCTTCCTAACGGGAATCTTGCCGCACAGCGCTATGCTGTGGACTCTCGGCGCGATCTGCGTTCTGGTGCCATTGATCTTCTTCCGCTACGCCCGTGCGCTCTGGTGCGGTTTCGATCAGTATTGGGACCCGGTGCCTGAAGATGATGAAACGAACGACCATGGGAACGCTACGTCCATGTCTTCAAAGACAACGGCGTAACATTCTTTGCAGGCGACGACTTATACGCCCGCTTCGACTGGTTCGTCTTCAACCAAGGCCGATTGTTCGGCCAAGTCGGCCAGTTGCTTAGCTCGCGCTTTGCGGATTTCCAGATACATGTAGAGGCTGAAACCGCCGATGAGCAGGAAGGGCATCGCCATCATCAGCAGGATGCTGTAGAAGTAGCCTTCGACCATGGCCTGGCGATGCGGGTCGTCGCCCGCCATGCCGTTGGCGCAAGTCGGACAAGCCGAGGCCAGCGAGCCATACAGCAAGACGACGGCCAGAGCCAGCAAGACTGGCAGCAACCTGGCGTTGGGAAGTCGAGCTTTCATATCGCGATATTATAGAAAAAACGCCGCTACGCTGGAAGCGGATACGTCCAATAGAGCAATAGATAGACGACTACCCCGGTAATCGAGACATAAAGCCAGATCGGAAACGTAAATTTCGCCCAGCGGCGATGCGCCGGGCGACGGTTTTTGAGCCCCAAGATTATTGTCACCAAGGCTAACACGGGAACAAATGCCGCCAGGATGATGTGCGAAATTAAAATCGGCAAATAGACGAACGAGCGCACAGCAGGCGGACCGGGAAAGGGCGTGGAGCCGGCGCCAACGGGCCAAACCTTGTGCGCGAGATACGAAATGAGAAACACAACGGATACCCAGAAGGCGGTAAGCATCACGCGTAGATGCGCCTGTTCTCTTCTGCGGCGAATTAATAGAAACCCGGCAATGAGCAGCACGGTCGCCAGCGCGTTGAGCGCGGCGTTCAGATGCGCAAGCGGATGAGCGGCGGCAAGTAACGATGGGGACACGATGTTCCTACGAACTGGCGCCGCCGGCCTTGGCCTCGCTCAGACACGTGGCAAGCACGCGCTTGAACATGGCGAACTGGTTGGGATCGGTCACCGTGTAGCGACCGCGTATTTCGCCCTTGGCATCGACAATCACCGCTCGATCCGAGTGTGTTTGCTTCGCGACAGCGAGCTCAAACTTCTCGACACCAATCTGCTTCACAAAATCGAGGTCGCCGCGACAGAAGAGCCAGTCCTTCGCATTGGCGCCGAGCCGATCGGCATAGCGAGTGAGCACGTCGGTTGTATCGAGTTCCGGATCGCAGGTGATGCTCAGCATCCGCACACCGGCGTAAGCCGGGTCGTGGTGCACGCTGGCCAGGTTCTGATTCAATTGCAAACAGGAACCTGGGCAACTGCAGAAAAAGAAGCTAACAACCCAAACGCCGCCTTCCATCGTCTGCGAGTGGAACGGCATGCCGTTCCGCTCGGTCAATGTGAACTTTTCGATCGGCGGATGTTTCGGTTTCGCTGCAGCCTGCTCCGCCGCGGGCGGCAGGGCTGATTCGGGAATGGCGATCTCGTTCGTACGTTGCGACTGAAGTTGCCATGCGCGGAGAAAGCCAAAACCAGCGACTAACGCCAGCGCGAGCGTGAGTGCAAACGGAAGCAAGGGTGATTTCATGGCGGCGAATCTGCAGGCGGGAAGCGAACTATGGCGGGAACGGCCCAGGCTGCTCACAACTTGCCGAATAGCTAAAGCAAGTCTCCACGCGTGCGTGAAGCCGCAATTCGACAGGAGAGCCCGAACGTGACGGCCGCAAATGCAATCGACACGCTCCAGCACAAGGCGGGCGAGGGCGTTCCCTCAGTTGTGGATTGTAATATCTGCCGCAAACCAGCAACACCGTACGTTAGGGGGTTGAGTGCGGCGATCCACGCCATCAGGCCATGGTCCTGCGGAAAAAACGAGCCGGAAAGTAGCCACATGGGCAGCAGCAACACGCTCATGATGGCATGAAATCCCTGCGTCGATTCCATCCGCCAAGCGATTAGAAAGCCTAGCCCACTGAGCGCAAATCCAACGATCGCCATCAAAACCATGGTTCCGATTAATCCCAGAGGGCTGACGTTGAGATCGATAGTCGCCAGGCCCAAGGCCAAGAAAATACCGGCTTGCAACAGTGCTAGCAGTGTTCCGCCGAGGACTTTACCTAGCACCATCGACCAGCGCGGCAGCGGCGCGATAAGTACGGATTGCAGAAAGCCTTCGTTGCGGTCTTCAATGATCGAGATGGTGGCGAAGATCGCTGTGAAGAGCAGGATCATCGCCAGCGTTCCCGGAAAAAAGAACTCGTAATTCAACCGACCTTCGGCCGATCCGCGAAATCCTTCGCTAAAGAGCAACC
>JAGQOS010000260.1 GCA_020427265.1 Planctomycetales bacterium | reverse complement strand
CGGCCGCGCGGCGGCGATGATCTTCTGCTTTTTCATCCCGATCTTGCCCTACATCGGCTGGCCGTATCTTGGCGAAATCGTACTGCTCGAACGCAACGCGCTGTTTCGCGGCCGCACCGGGCGCTTGACCACCATGCGGCGCACAAGCGGATTTCACTCGGGTGTGTTTGGCGAAGTCATGTCGCGCTGGTTGGCCTCGCTGCTGATTGGCGCGGCTTTGGTGGCGTCGATCTGGCTGTCGCTATGGACGCTCATCAGCCAGTTGTCGGGGCGCTGGCATTCGCTGGAAACGGCCTATGCCTGGTATCTGCCGATTGCGCTGTGGATCGTCATCGGGTTCTTTTCCGTGGTTCGCTTTCTCAGCTACTTGGATTTGCGGATTCGCCGCGAAGGCTGGGAAGTGGAATTGGCCGTGCGGGCCGAGGGAGCGCGCCTCGCTTCGGCGCTGGTAAGGTAACATGAAGCGATTGTGCCACAGTCGAATGGTTGTCTGCTTCGCGCTGTTCGGTGCGTTGTTTTCATCGCCTTGCGGCGCAGCCGACGAGCAATTCTCCGATCCCGAGGTTGCCGTTGAGGCGGGTCGAGAAGCAATCGACAATTGGGTTGATTACCCCTGGTACGACGATGCGACCGACGATGTAGCGGCGATCGACGTGAAACCGACCACGTCGAGCAATCTTCAGCTTGCCTGGCTGGGCGACGTGCTTTACTGGCTGGCTTGGATATTGCTGGCGGCCTTCATCGCCTGGATGCTCTACGTGCTAATCCGCTTCTTCCTCGATCGCGAGCGCCACTCGGCCAACATCGTGCGGCCCGACGCCGAAGGGGCTACGGTGCTCTCGGCCGATCGGGTCGAGGCGCTCCCCTTTCAACTCGAGACCGACGAGCCCCTGTCGGACCTGTTGGCCGAAGCCCAACGGCGGTACGCCAACGGCGACTATGACAGGGCGATTGTTTACCTCTACAGCTTTCAGTTGATGGAACTCGACAAGAAGCACGTCATTCACCTGACACGCGGCAAGACCAATCGCCAGTATCTGCGCGAAACGCGGCGCAACAGCCGCCTGGGAGATCTGCTGCAGCGCACCATGGTCGCGTTCGAAGACGTATTCTTTGGCAAGCACGCGCTTTCGCGGCTTCGCTTCGAAGCATGTTGGTCCGACGTCGATGACTTCCAATCGCAATTGCGCAGCGAGGGCCAAGGATGAGACGCCTAGCGCTGCCGATGCTGATTTGTTTGGCCGCTGTCGGTTGCCAGTCGGAACTCGACACGTATTATGGGCGCCGCAATGGCATCATGGGCGGTTCGAGCATCAATGGCACAGCCGTATTGGCCAAGATGTTCGCCGGGGCCGGGCACGATGTTTCGACTTGGAGCCGCCTTTCGCCCCGGTTGGAGCGGGCTGATACGATTGTGTGGTTTCCCAACGAGTTCGCGCCGCCGAGCGACGAAGTGCGCGAGTGGCTCGACGATTGGTTGTATCGCGAAGACGGGCGTACGTTGATTTACGTGGAGCGCGATTTCGACGCCGAGCCCGGCTACTGGTCGAGGATCACGCCACTGGCGCCCAAGAGTCAGCAGAAGGAAGTGCGTAGCCGATTGCAGCAGGCGCGCACGAGCGCCAATACCGAGCGGCAGGCGGCGGCCAAGAACGTGACCTGCGAATGGTACACGATCGATCGCACCAAGCCGCCGCGCAAGGTCGCCAGTCTCGACGGGCCCTGGGCCAAGGGCGTCGACGCCAAAAAGTCTGAAATTGCCGTCAATTCTATTATCGCACCCAACGACTATGCCGAAACGCTGCTCAGCAGCCAGGGCGATGTGCTGGTGAGCCGCGAGTACTTCGATGGTGACGAATCGAGCAAATTGATCCTGGTAGCCAACGGTTCGTTTCTGCTCAACTTGCCGCTGGTCAATCACGAACATCGCAAGCTGGCCGGCAAGCTCATCGACGAGGTAGGGCCGACCGGCAACGTGGTGTTTCTCGAATCCGGTCCGGGCAACGTGCCGATTCACGAATCGGACCCCGACCCCGAAGCGCCGACGGGCCTGGAACTGTTTGCCAAATGGCCGCTGAATTGGATCTTGTTCCAGTTGGGCCTGTGGGGGCTGATTTTCGCGGCCGCGCGCTGGCCGATCTTCGGCCGCCCGAAGCGCGAACAGACCGAATCGCTCACCGATTTTGGCCGGCATGTAACGGCGCTAGGCGAATTGCTCGAGCGGACGGGCGATCGGGGTTACGCGTTGGCCAAGATTCGGCACTACCAGGCGGCCGTTCTCGGCGAGACCGCGGCCGAGCGATCGCCCGCGTCGTTGTTACCGGCGAGTGTTGAACCAAAGGAAGTCATCGGCGAAGATGACGCAGCAGAGACGAGCGAACTTTCAGAGAAAGAGAACGCATGAACGATCCCTTCGATCCCTTCGGGCGCGACCCGGCGCAGCCGGAACCCTCGGCTTCCACACCGCCTGCGGCGTCGGCCGAATCGGCTGCTCCCTCCGGTGCTACGCCCCGGTCGGCATCGGCGGCTGCGGCGATTTCGCGCACCAAGCAACTGTTCGACTGCATTACCGGCGAGATCGCCAAGCTCTACGTGGGGCAGGACGAGTTGGTGCTCAGCACGCTCGTGGCCCTGTTCGCCGGCGGTCACGTGTTGATCGAAAGCGTGCCGGGGTTGGGTAAGACGCTCTTCGTGCGCACATTGGGCAAAGTTCTGGGCTGTAAGTTCGGCCGCATTCAGTTTACGGCCGACCTGATGCCTTCGGACATTACCGGCTCGCCCATCTTCGACATGAAGACGCAGGAGTTCCGCTTCCGGCCCGGACCGGTCTTCACGCAATTTCTGCTCGCCGACGAAATCAACCGCTCGCCGGCCAAAACACATGCGGCCTTGCTTGAGATCATGCAGGAATACCGGGTCACGATCGAGCGCACGAGCCATAAACTCGAGCGGCCATTCCTCGTGCTCGCCACGCAAAACCCGATTGAGTCGGAGGGCACCTACAACCTGCCCGAAGCGCAGTTGGACCGTTTCATGTTCAAGGTGAAGATCGGCTACCCGTCGGTCGAGGAAGAGGCCAAGATCCTCAAGATGCATAGCCGCCAGATCGAACTCGACGCGCGTCTCGAAGCCGATCTGGCCACGGTCACTTCGCCGGAAGAAATCGTGGAAGTGACACGGTTGTGCGGCGACATCCACATCGACGATCGGCTCGTCGACTATATCAACTCGATCGTACGGCTCACACGCGAGTGGCCGCAGTTCCATATGGGGGCTTCGCCGCGGGCCGGCCTGGCGCTCATGCAAGGCGCGCGAACGCTCGCCGCCTTCAGCGGACGCGATTACGCTGTGCCGGACGATGTCGTGGAAATCGCCCTGCCCGCGCTGCGCCATCGCGTGGTGCTCTCGGCTGAAGCCGAAGTTGAAGGCCACGATACCGACGAACTACTATCGGCCCTGATTCGCTCACTGGAGGTGCCCCGGTTGTAAGTCGCTAAATGCGACGTCATGAGGCTTCGTCATCTTGTTTTCCCTGCCGCAGGTAATGATCGCGCGGCGGTTGCCGCAAGGCGAATCGAAGGAATTTCACGACTAAAAAAATTGTTGCCAGCAGAATCACAGGAAACTCGGCTAATTCATCTCCAATCAGCTCGAGCCGTATCAAAGCCAATACGAGACAACAGCTCGACATCACAAGGAGCAGATTTCGCAGCGAAAATCGCGGCGGTGTTACCAACGGCCCATCGTACGGAGGATCTTTGTCGACCCATTGTGCAAAGTCATTGTCGCGCTCGCCTGCGGCCGACGTTCCGCAGTTCCAGCACACGGCGAGCGACGCGTCGACCGTTTCACCGCAATAGGAACACTTCCAATGTTTCATGAGGTAACAACTTTCACTCGCTGATTGAACGCGCCATGCAAATTATAGCCGTCTGCATTGCCCAGGTGCATCGTTGACACTCAACACGCTCTATCTGCTGATCGCCGTCTTGATTCCCTTCGCCTTCTTGGCGTGGCGGAAAAAGATCTCGCCGCATCGGCCGCTGGTGCTGGCGGCGGCGATCCTCGGCGTGTTGTCGATCGGCCTGGTCTTGCTGCCGGGCATGTTCTGGGGAATCGTTTTGGCCGACGCAGCCATTTTAGGGCTCGCGATCATCGACTTCGTCTCGCTGCCGCGCCGGCCGCAATTCCTCGTCGAGCGCACGACCGGCCGCGTAGCCTCGTTGCAGAAGCCGCATCGCGCTGCGCTCACGATCACGAACCGGTCCAAACGCGACGTTTTCGTCTGGGTCTCTGATGGCGTGCCCGAGGAAATGCAGGCCGACCCGGAGGAATTGCCGCTGATTCTCGCCGCGGAGAGCCGTTCCTCGTTTCATTTCGAAATCTCGGCGTCGCGGCGCGGGCTGTTTCGCCTCACGACCGTTTACCTGCGCGTGCGCAGCCGGCTGGGGCTTTGGTCGCGGCAGATCGAGTATCCGTGCGAATCGGTAATTCATGTTTACCCGGATATGAAGCAGCTTTCCGAATACGCGTTGCTTGCCCGAACGAACCGGCTCAACCTGATCGGCATGCGTCGCGCCCGCAGGATTGGCGGCGACAATGAATTCGAACGCCTCCGCGACTACACGCCCGACGACAACTACAAATATATCGACTGGCGCAGCACGGCGCGGCGCAACAAACTTACGGTGCGCGACTTTCAGGCCAACCAGAGCCAGCGAATCATTTTTCTCGTCGATTGCGGTCGCATGATGACTGGTGAAGCCGCCGGCGTGAGTCTGCTCGATCACGCCTTCAACTCGATGCTCATGCTCGCTTATGTCGCACTCTCGCGCGGCGATCAGGTGGGCATGGTGTCGTTTGCCGACACGGTGCACAACTACGTGCCGCTGCGCGGCGGGGCGAACCAGATGAACCGCTTGCAGCACGCCTGCTTCGACCGCTTCCCGCGGATGGTCGAATCGCGCTACGACGACGCTTTCTTTTACCTGGCCTCGCATTGCCGCAAACGCACGCTCGTTGTGCTGATTACGAATGTAATCGACGAGGTGAACGCCCATCAACTACGCAGCTACCTGGGCAATTTGGTGGGGCGGCATTTGCCCTTGGGCGTGCTGCTCCGCGATCACGCGATCTTCGACGCGGCCGACGTTCCCGTCGGCGCGGCGACCGCGGCGCTGCACGACGAGTCCCTGTATCGCGCGGCCGCGGCCGCCGAGATTCTTTCCTGGCGCCATCAGGTGATTCGCGATCTGGAAAGCCAAGGCGTCCTCTCGCTCGACGTCTTCCCCGAAAGCATGACCGCGCCGCTGGTCAACCGGTATCTCGATATCAAGGCGCGGCATCTTTTGTAACGTTTAATGAATCGAGTGTCAGCTTACAGAGTGTCCGCCCTCGCTTCGTCCGCGCGGTCGACGAGATTGCCATAGCGATGGTAATCGTGCGAGATGCTCTGTTCTTGAACGTAGTGGAGCAATTCGAGACGTCCGCAGCGATGAACTTGTTCATCGGCGAGATAGAAACCCGCCGCAGCCGCCGCGCTGCGAACCACGTCGGGCACGCGGTCCGGTGATGCGAAACGCACGCGATCGACGCGTCCTTGCCGAATGACTTCGGCCAATTGCTCGTTGCTTTCAGGAAGAAACTCGATGGCCCCGGCCCAGCTTTCCGTCATTCGGTCGAGCAGCGCCACGTGCGGGAGCCGCTCGCCCGGCGGTTCGCTGATCGTGATGCGGCTTCCCACCGTCTTCGCCGCGGCCATTCGAGCAAGGACTTCCCAGGATCGGTCGGCCGCATCCGCGCGAATGCGAACGTTGGCAGCGGGCAAGTATCGCCGCAGGTTGTCCTGCCCGATCAAGCGAAACGAGTCGTGGTCCCGGCTGAATTCGTCGCGCCAGGCGGCGGCGTAGCGCGCGATGGCATCGTAGAGCCAATCGATGTCGTGTGCCGTTAGCCAGTCGTGTTGGTCGCAGTCGTTCTCGAGCGCCGCGACGAGCGCCGCGAGTTGGTGATCGACATTGTCTTCGAGCTTGCCGAGTGGCGATGGCTGTTTGTCTGGATCGTGAAAAACGATCAGCGAGGCCACGTAGTTCGGCCCGCCTGCCTTGATGCCGGGGCCGATCGACGACTTGTTCATACCGCCGAACGGCTGTCGCAGCACGATCGCTCCGGTCGTGGGCCGGTTGATGTATAAGTTGCCGGCGCGAATCGTTTCGCGCCATAGCGCCTGCTCGCGATCGTCCAGGCTTTCGAGCCCCGAAGTGAGCCCGTAGCCGGTCGCATTAACCAGGGCCATCGCCTCGTCGAGATGCTGCGCCTTCATGACACCCAGGACCGGGCCAAAGAGTTCGGTCAGGTGCGTAAAGCTGCCGGGCTGCACGTTCCATTTCACGCCTGGCGAGTAAAGATGCGGGTTATCGTCGCGTTGCTGCGGCATCACGGCCCAAGCTTCGCCCCGTTCGAGTTCCTTGATCGCCCGTTCGAGCGCCCCGCTGGGTGGACGAATCAACGGCCCCATCTTGTGTTCTTGCTGCCACACGGCGCCGACGGGAAGGCTTTCCACCGCGTCGCATAGCGCGCGGCGGAATTGTGGGTCGTCGTACACTTCGGCTTCAAGAATCAGGAGCGAGGTGGCCGAACACTTTTGTCCGCTGTGGCTAAATGCCGAATGCAAGACATGCTTGATCGCCTGGTCGCGATCGGCCAGAGCCGTCACGATCGTCGCGTTCTTGCCGCCGGTTTCGGCCAGCAGATGCATCGACGGTTTGGCGGCGAGCATTTGCAGCGCCGTTTCAGTACCGCCGGTGAGCACGACGGCGTCGACGCCATCGTGCGAGGCGAGTTGTTGTCCCTCGGTTGCACCGCGACACGGGAGCATTTGCAACGTGTGGCGTGAAATGCCGGCGCGCCAGAAACATTGGCACAGCACATGCGCGACAAGGACCGTATCGGATGCCGGTTTGAGAATCACCGTATTGCCTGCGGCCAGCGCTGCGCAGATTCCGCCACAGGGGATGGCGATCGGAAAGTTCC
>JAGQOS010000025.1 GCA_020427265.1 Planctomycetales bacterium | reverse complement strand
TGATCCCGGCGTAACGTTTGAAAGCGGCGATGATCCGCAGCAGCCGGCAGTCATGATGACGCAATACGCGGCGCGGCAATATACGAAATGGCTGAGCAAAATTTCCGGCCAATTCTATCGCTTGCCCAGCGAAGCAGAATGGGAGTATGCCGCTCGGGCTGGTTCACGCACAGCCTATTGCTTTGGCGATGATCCGGCCCGGCTCGACGACTACGCCTGGTACTACGACAACTCCGAAGATCGCACGCATCGGGTTGCCGGCAAACAACCCAACGCCTGGGGCCTGCACGACATGCACGGCAATGTCGCCGAGTGGGTGCTCGATCAATATTCCGCCCATGGCTACTCCGCGCTGAAAGACAAGTCCTCGGCCGGCAAATCCGCGATTCAATGGCCGAGCGAACCGTTTCCCCTGGTGGCGCGGGGCGGATCGTGGGAACTGGGCGCGGAAGATTGCCGCTCGGCATCGCGACTCGCATCGGACGACGACGCTTGGAAAGAGGACGACCCGAATCTGCCGGCCAGCCCCTGGTGGCACACCAGTTCCCCGGCGACCGGTGTGGGATTTCGCATCATTCGGCCGCTTGCAGCACCTGCGGATGAACCGCAGCGAGCGCGTTACTGGGACGCGAACCTGGTGGAAATCGAAGAAGACGTTCAAGCTCGCCTGTCGGAACAGAGTGGCGCGCTCGGCTTGGTCGACGAGGCGCTTCCCGAAGCCATTGCCGACTTGCCAGCGCGTTAGGCCAGTTGCCGATCGCCGCGCTCACAACGCTTGGCGAATCATGCGCAGTATGTCGGCATCGGTTGGCATCTCGTTTTGCAACGGCGCCTTGAGCGAGATCGGCACGTTGTCCATGCGATAGACCGTGCCGGTGGCGTGCAACCCGTATACTGCGGTCGTGAAGAGCACGTCGGGTTTCAGTTCGGACTCGGCGCCGGGATAGTCGAGCACGATTGTCGGAATCGACGCTAGTTGCTCGCGCGCCGCCGCGGAGAAGAACTGCACGGTTTCAGCGCCAACGAGCAGGCAGAGGTCGACGTCTCGCTGGCTAAGCAGTTCGTCGGCTGTGAACTCGCCGGGATTGTAGCGGGGATAACCCCGCGAATAATCAACAGCAAAGGGATAGCCGGTTTGCCAACACATCACGTTGTCGGCGCCGGAAACATCGCCCTGCATTCGCATGCGGCGCGCCGTGAAGCGAGTTTTGGCGTTCATGTCGGCCACCAATTGCAGCAAGGCGGCTACGTTAACGTGGCCCACGTGCTCGTGGGGTTGGCCGTCCCACATGCTGGTTTCGGCGATTCCCAAGCCGAAGAACACGACGCCGTATCGGCAACGACACATCAGGTCGAACAGCGTGCGTAGTTCAGCGGGGGCGTCGTCGACCGGATCGCCGCGCAGCATCCTCTTGAGCATCAACAACGTGTTGAAGTCGTGACCCGGCTCAACGGGTACGACCAGGTCGGGCGCGGCGCCGGCGGAATCGAGGCGCCAATTTCCGACGTCGCGCGCGTCGCCCACCATGATCACCGTACGATCGGCCCTGCCGGCCTGGATGTAACGTCCCGAGGGAAAAACGCTGTAGCGCTGCGCATGGCGCGGATGCGAGACGGCGGGCTGGCAGCCCCAGAAAATCACGAGATCGGCGCGATTGCGAATTTCTCCCAGCGTGCATGTGACCTCGCCCATTTCTTGCAAGGCCATGATCGAAGGCCCGTGACATAGCGACGCGGTGGTATCGATCACGCCTCCCAGTGTTTCGGCTAACTCGAGCGCGGCGCGCTGCCCCGAGGTCGCGCTGCGCGATAGTCCATAGACCAGCGGATAATTCGCCTGGCGCAACAATTCCACGCTGCGCTGCACGGCATTTTCCACCGAGGCGGCGCAGCCGCCAACTTCGGCCTGCGGCGCATCCGCGCTGCTGTGCTTGCGGAACCAATCGCGGCCCATATCACAACTCGGTTCGAACCGGACCATCGTGTCGCCGTCAAACGCAACGCGGATGTCGTCGCATACGCAACCACAACCAGGGCATGGTACGTTCTTCCATTCGTCTATCAATGCGGTCTCTCCTTGGATCGGCCTGGCGGTGCTTGTGGACGGCGCCACGGAGCGAGACGAGCGCCTCATGTTTGTGGGGCGACAGTGATCACGCGCAGGTCGCATACATTCGTGTTGGTCGGTCCCGTCTTGAGGAGCGCCTCGAGAGGCGAGAAAAAATGGTAGGCGTCGTTGCGTCGCAGGAAATCGCCCGGGTCCAGTCCCAGGTCCATTGCCTGTTGTAACACATTTTCGTCGATGAAGGCGCCGGCGGCGTCGGTCGGGCCGTCTTCGCCGTCCGTACCACCTGAGAGCAACGCGATGCGTTCGGCTGCTCGCAATTCGATCGCGGCGGCCAACACGAGCTGTTGATTCCTGCCGCCTAATCCGCGCTCATTGGCCGGCACGAGTTCCACAATCGGTTCGCCACCCGAGATCAAGCAGTCGGGACCTTGGCCGACGGCCATCTGCCGTGCTTGCGCGGCGAGATGGCGCCCGACTTCTTCGGCCGACTTTTCCAATCGATTGGCCGCGATCATGGCGTGGCTGTACCCGAGCTGTTCCGCGCGAATGCCCGCCGCATCGACCGCCAACGCATTATTGCCAATGATGTAATTGGAAACGGTCTCAGGATATCGAGTACCTTCCGCGCATTGGTGGCTCAAAAAGCGGAACACGCGCTGGTCGACACCCGCTTCGCGCGCCCCAAACGCTTCGAGTACCTCCAGCGCGTCGCGCGGCGTGGAGGGATCGATGACCGTTGGTCCGGAGCCGATCAGGTCGAGCGGATCTCCCAGTACATCGGAAACGATCAGCGTCACGAACTTGCCGGCTTTACAGGCGCGCGCCAGCCGTCCGCCTTTCACGCGGCTCAACTGTTTACGAACCGTGTTGAGTTGACCGATATTGGCGCCGGCGTCGCTCAAGAATTGGGTTACCGTGCGCTTGTCGGCCAACGTGATCCCGGCGGCGGGCGCAGGCAACAACGCCGAGGCGCCGCCCGAAAGCAGGCCGATGCATAGGTCGCGCGGCCCGAGCCTGTTGACGAGCGCGAGGATTTGCTCCGTCCCCCAAACGCCTTGGGGTGAAGGTTCGTTGACGCCCGGCTCGCGCGCCGCATGCAAACGAATCGCCTGCAGCGGTCGCACGCAGTCGGCCGGCACATTGACCCAGCCGCGCACCTGCTTGTCGCGGATCCGTTCTGCGCCGAGCACCGCTTCAAGCGCGGCGGCCATTCCCGCGCCTGCCTTGCCCGCGCCGATGACCGTGATTCGATCAAAATCGTGCAGCGCAATCGGCTCTTCGGCAAGCCACAGAAGATCGTCTTCGATCCGCACCGATTCCTGAATCAGTCGCTCCGATCGCACGCGATCGAGTCCGGCCTGCCAGATTTCGAGCGCGTCGGACCGAAGTTGACGGGCATCGCGCGGCACGGGCACATCCTCGCCGAGAACTCGCAGGGGCAGCCGTGCTTAGTCGCGCGACCAGTAATCGACGACCAGCACCTTTTCCAAGCGTGGACGGACGAGTTGGCCGAATTCCTTATGCGCCGGGTGGGGCAGGTATTCTTCGCGGCCTTTTTCGTTGCGAAACGACACGAAGAAACAATGCGTGAAACCGTCCGCCCGGTTTTCTACGCTCACGTCGGTTCCCCATTCAAAGTCGACAATCGCGTCGATCTTCTTGGGCAAGGCGCGGAAGGCGTCCTCGACTTCCTTGACTTGCTCGGGCGACGTGCCGTCCTTGAACTGAAAGAGCACGACGTGCCGCAGGAGCTTCCCCTGCTGTGCCGCTTCTTCTCCGCTTGCCTGCATTACGAAACCTCCGCTGAAAATCGCCAGCAGTGAACATGCCAACAAAGTGCGCTTCGTCATGAGTTGTCTCCTCGTCGTGGTGTATTACTTGGTCAAGGCCTGGGGTGCCGCGAGGCCCGCCGCCTGGGGCGGCGCCGCCAAAAGTGGTTCAATTGCGAAATCGTCGATCCAGGCATCGCCAATCCCGGTCAAAGCAATGGTTACTTGCACGGCCGCATCGGCCGGGGCGACACGGTAAAACACGAACTCTTGCCAATCACCGGCCTGCTTCCAGCGCTGGGCCAACCCCGCGCCGCCGAGCGAGTCGTAGATCATCAGGCCGTCGACACTACCTTGGATCGACTGGCGAATTTTAACGAAACCCGAAATGCGAATCCAGTCGCCGGCTGCGATTCGCACACTCGGCGAGGTTACCCAGACCGGCGAGGTTTCCACGACGTCGACACCTTCGGAATTGTTCGCATCACTCGCTAGATCGGGTTGCACCGAGAGCCTGAGCGACGCCATTCCGGCATGCGGCGCCTGGCGCGAAATGCGCACCTCGCTTCGCAGTCCCGACACAGGGTACTGGGCATGGCCCCATCCGGCCGCCTGCATCGCCGCGAGGTCCTCGAAATCGCCAGCCGCGAGTTGATTCGGTAGCCGCCGACAAGTCCGCAGAAACTGAGCCAGCCGCCAGTGTCCGGGCACACCTGAGAAGGACGTTGTAAATGGACTCGTCACGGGCGATGGCCAACTGGCGACCGAGCCTTCCCAGATCTCGTGTTTCGCTTGTCCCAGCAAGGCCAGAGCGCGCCGCGCACTGAGAAAAGCCCGCGCATGATCACCTTGCGTCGAAGCAGCCTGAATCTGTTGCAAGCTCTGCTGTGCCGACTGGAACGTACGCGCCAACGATCCGTCGGTATCGCCAGCCGCCAGGTGTCGCGCTATCGTTTCGTAGCTCGCCCATTCAAGTTGGGCGAGTTGCTCCACAATCTGCGCGGCGCGAGGGCCATGTTGCTGAATCCTCGCAGCAAAACTTCCGGTAATGCGCGGATCGCCGGTGAGCAAGATCATCGAGCCTTCGCCATAGCGCTGCTGAGAAACGCGAATGCCGCCAGCGATGCGCCGATGGCGAAGCGGCTCAAAGGCGACGGGTGTTAATTGGTAGGCTTCGTTTGACTCGGGAACGCCGGGCACGACGAACGTGAGCGCTCCGTCGGCCGTGCGACGAGGCACAAGTTGGTCGCCACTCGCTCCGCGAGTTGGCAACAACAGCCGTGCCCGATCCGTTTGCAACACAGCCGCGCGCACGTGCGGATCATCGGATTCGGCCGACGTGGCGAATCCTTCGCCGGTCGCCCAGGGTTCGATCATCGCCAAGTCGAGATTGGTCCATTCCAGCGTCAGCCGTCGTCGTTGGGCGTTTGGCGTGGGCTCGGTGAGCGGCGATCGCGACTCGAACCAGATGCCACGCGCCGAGGCCGAAATCGAAGACCAGACAAGCTGCCGGATCTGAAACGGATCGGCCGACGGCTGCGCCGACGCCGATACGGATCCTACATTCCATTGCTGGGTTAGTTGGTCAGAAAAATCGGTTTGAATCCGGAACCATAGAGGCGTGCCGGGGCGAACCAGCCGCGACTGCCACGCCAACCATTGGGCGTAGTCGCCTGGATCGAGTGTCGAACCCAGCGGTTCACGACCCAGCACTAAAATGTCGGCCAGCCGGCTATACGCCAGGAGTTCTGCCGCAGGTGCGGCTAATAGCGGCCGCCCGGCAAGCGGATCGCGTCGACGGATCTGTTCGGCTTGCTGTTGCACGGCTGCGAGTTGTTGCTTGCCTAAGCCCTCGCCCAGATGCCAAGCCATCACTCGGGGATAGGTTCGCGGCGAGCCTGCCTCGGTCGCGTTCGTCCAGTCGGGCGCCGGTGCTATTAGCCATAGGCCATGCTTCCGGGCTTCGGTTTCCCATTGCGCGCTTGGTACGAAAGGCAAGCTGACCAGGTTGAATCCGAGCTTAGCGATGTCTTCGATCGATTCGCCGCGATATGGTAACACGCGCGGCAAGATTGCGCGGTTCGCAACGTACACGACGCCGCCTCGCAATTGGGGTCGAGAATTCGCGTCGTCGTTGCGATCTCCGTTCCAGGTGGCTGGAACCACGGCGCCCGCCACACCCACGGCATGAGGATCGACATTTCCTTCGAGACGCAAGTCATCGATCCACAACGTGTTGAGCCCTTCGCCGCCAAAGGCGTTGATTGCAATCCGATCGACATACGCTTCGCGCGGATCGATTTGTGGTCCAAGCTCGCTGCGCAACACTCGGGCCTGCCGCACAAGCTCCAGCGGCAACTGCTCGAGCTGCAATTTTTGCCAAATTCCGGCTTGTTGATAGCTCGTTCCCGCAAGCCACGCGACAACAGGTTCGCCGGTGCGCGGGTCGCGCGAGCGAGGCAGCACGGCGCGAGCATAGAGTGTAATTCCCGGCCGATACCCTTTGACCCAGAGGCTGACCTTCAGATCGTCGATCACGCGCGAGGCGGGAATGCGTTGCTCTAGAAAAACCTGCGTGCCGTTGCCAGCCACAAACGAGACGAATTCCGAGGAATTACCTGCATGCGCTTCGTTGGCCACACGGCGATGCGACTGAGCCTGGATTTTGGCGTCGGACCGAGTGACTGCCCAACTGGGCTCGGGGCCTTCGAAGTTGTCGTGATACTCCGCCCTAGTCGTGGGGCCAACGAGCGAGTGCGTCAACGCGAGCAGTAGCGGAATCGCAACAAGGCGTTTCCTGGAGGAATCATCCATGACATCCCGACATCACAGGGCGCTGCCTGCCGGCATCATGCCGGCGACCATTACGTTGTCGACGTAACATGTTCTTATATCGATAGTTGCGAACAGCGAACAGATCAGATGACGCAAAAAAACAACATCGCGATTGCCCCCGGCAACTTGACGAAGCGCCATATCTTATTACAAATTAAGGGGTTACGGTGTCGCGAGCACCGTGGCTTGTTTGCTGGCATGCCGTCTGCTCTATAGAGGCCCAACGGATGCAACCATCAGCGAGCGGCACCTTGGAGAGCAGACTACCATGAGCGAAGTAACGAACAAAACCGTCGCCAACAGCGAAGACCAGCTTCCGGCCGATTTCCTGCGCCTGTGCGACGCGATTCATGCCTTGCCGGCGGAACACCGCTTAGCGCTTGAACCCTTGCTTTCTCGCGTTACCGACAGCACACGTCGGCGACGCCGAATTCTTTCACTGGTTCAAGATGCGCTGAGCCAACTTCGCCTGGACATGAAGTATCTGATGTTCGATCTCGAAGCCACGCGTCGCGAACGCGACGAGTATCGCGAAAAGCTCGAACATTACGAAGACGAGTAAGCGATCCGCCAGAGGACAGCAGGAGATGGAGATTACCTCGGCGGAACAACTTGTCCAAAGAGCGCTGGAAATGGGGCTCATCGAGCCCCATCAATTGAGCGAGATTTGGTCGGAAGTTGGCGGTCAGGCTGTCGATCTCGAAGAGATGGGCAAGTTCCTGCTGCGGCGCGATCTGCTGACTTACTATCAGCTCGAGCATCTCAAAAAGGGTGATCGTTCGAGTTTCTTCTACGGCGACTGGAAGGTTCTCTACCTTGTCGGTCGCGGCACGTTTGCCCGCGTCTATCGCGCAGCACACAAGACGACGAACGCCCAGGCGGCGGTCAAAGTGCTGCGGACCACATTGAGCAAAGATCCCGAGGAAGCCGACCGCTTTCACAAGGAAGGCTTGATGTCGCAGTCGCTCGTGCATCCGAACATTGTTCCGGTGTACGAAGTGTTTTCCAAAGGCACGCTGCACTATCTTGTGATCGAATTCGTCGAAGGCCAGAATCTGCGCGAGTTCATGAAGGTGCGAAAGATCTTCGAGCCGCTCGAAGCAACGAAGATCATGCGCGACGTGGCGAAGGGGCTCGACTACGCGTTCAATCGCGGCATCACGCATCGCGATTTGAAGATGTCGAACGTGCTCGTCTCGAGTGTCGGGCAGGCGAAGCTGGTCGACTTCGGGCTGGCCGGCGTGGATTCCGTATCGGCCGACGATGTGGTCGAAGGCGTGGCGAATCCACGCGCGATCGACTACGCGGGCCTCGAACGCGCCACCGGTGTGCGAAACGGCGACGAGCGAAGCGACATCTTCTTCGTCGGTTGCATGTATTACCACATGCTCACGGGGATTGCCCCGATGGTTGAAACGCGCGACCGCATTCAGCGGCTGGCGACTAGCCGCTTTCGCGATATTGAACCGATCTTAAAGGTCAAACCGGAACTGCCGCCGCAAATCGGCATCGTCGTAAGCCGCGCGATTCATTTCGACCCGGATAAACGATTCCAAACACCGGGTGAACTCGCGGCGGCCCTGCAAGATGTTGTCGATCGCATGAGCGGCATGTCGTCGCTGTCGACCGACAGTGGCAATCGCGTTACCGGCGAGGGCCTGCGTCCCGACGGATTGCCGCGCACGTTGATGCTCGTTGAGAACGACGTCGCCATGCAGAATTCTTTGCGCAATCGTTTGAAGCGAAACGGCTACCGCGTGCTCGTAACCGGCAATGCCGATCGCGCTCGCGAAAAGATTTTCGACGACCCAAAGGCGATGGACGTGGTGCTCGTCTCCACAGGCGCGCTAGGAGAAGAGGCGCTGGAATTATTCAATCAATTGGGCGAGTCGAAAGCCACGATGGAGATTCCCGCCGTTCTAATTCTCGGCGCCAGCCAAGGTGATTGGATCAACCGAGCCAACACGGCCGACCATCGCGCCGTGCTCACGATGCCGGTCACTCTGCGGCAAGTGCGGGAAAAGCTGGCTGAAGTGAACGCCGTGCGCGACGCTCAGACCGCGTAACGACTCGACCACCCAGCGCGGCCCGCAAATTCTTGTGGCCCCACGCGAAGGCCAATGGGCCTCAGCAGGGTCGGTCCTGATCTTCCAAGCCGTCGATCTTTTCAATGCGCCGAGCATGGCGGCCACCCTCGAACTCGGTAGTTAACCACAGTTCGAGCAAGCGATCGATATTACGGTTACCCAACACATCGGCCGCCAGGCAGAGCACGTTTAGATCATTGTGACGGCGACTCATCTCGGCCGCCAATTCATCGTTGCATACTGCCGCGCGAATGCCGGGAACTTTGTTGGCGGCAATGGCCATGCCAATTCCAGTTCCGCAAATCAGAATTCCCCGGTCGGCATCGCCCGCGGCGACCTTTCGGCATACGGCCGCGGCGAAGTCGGGGTAGTCGACGCTATCGGCGGAATGCGGACCTTCGTCCTGCACTTCGAACCCTCGTTCCATAAGGAACTCGTGGATCTTGGCCTTGAGCTGCACTCCGCGATGATCGCTGCCAATTGCTATCCGCATCCGATTCCGCCTTCCGCTTGTCTACCGCCCGCATTATACCAAGTCGAATTCATCAAGTCGCCGCTCAATTTCTCCCCGAATTTGCTGCGAGCACTGTCGATAGACTTCGATGGGGCTGCCAATCGGGTCGCAAACATCCTGGCGATCGACACACAGCAACTGCACGCGGTGCGACAAATGCGGCCAACAACGAACGATCGCGTCGCGATGCGACGAGGTCATCGTGAACACCAAATCGGCATGCTGCAGAAGCTGCTCGGTGACCGGCTGGCTTTGATGCGATTCGAAGGGGATCCCTGATTCCTGCAAAACGGCGACCGCTTCCGCGCTGGCCGGGCACCCGTGCACGGCCGACACTCCGGCCGACATGACCTGAACTCCGCGCGTCGGCAATTCATCGCGCTGGCAGCCGAGCCGTGTGGCGATCAATTCGCGGCAGATCGCTTCGGCCATCGGACTGCGGCAGGTGTTGCCGGTACAAACAAACAGAACGGTAAAGTTCGATAATTGCCGGATCGCCATTTCGTTGACCACACCTTCGCGCAAAATCTGCAATTCGGCGCCCTCGACGCGCAGGACGGTCGACGCCTGGCCATAGTGGCTGGGTCCGTCGTCGAGAATGAGTTCGACCTTGTTCTCGAAGGCGGCAATCGCCTGTTGGGCATTGATCGGATCGGGTTCTCCCGAAAGGTTCGCGCTCGTGAGCACCAGTGGGCCGGCCATCATCCGCAGCACGTCGAGAATCAGCGAGTGCGCGGGAACGCGCAGACCCACAGTGCCGGTGGGAGCGACCATTTTTAGCACATTCTCGGGCAGTTGGCGCAGCAAGCTTTCGTCGTCGCCGTCGCCTAGGACCAAAGTGACCGGACCCGGCCAGCAACGCCGTGCAACGCGTTGCGCGAGTGGGCTCATCGACGGCACATAATCGATGGCGTCTTCGGCCGATCGAATGGCGAGGCTGAAGGGATGCCCCTCGGCGCGCCCTTTGACCTCGGCCAATCGCGCGACGGCCGCTTCATCGCGCGCCGAAGCAGCGAGACCGTAGACCGTTTCCGTGGGAAAGACGACCAGGCCCCCTTCGGCAAGCGTTTGGACCGCGCGATGGACTATATCTCGCGCATCCTCTTCGCGGCGAACATCGATGATCGGGGATAACGGCATATTCGGTCGAGATGGTCCACGAAAACGTGAACCCCCGAAAATATCCAATTTATCTGCAAGGCACTAGAATATGGTACTATACAGGCCGCGCAAATCGATGGTCAAGTGTCCCCACAACCCGCTCGCGAGCGGTGAAAATGCAAACCCGCATTGTTTCCCCGGCAATCGTGCTGCTGTCGCTTCTCTGCGGCTGCGTTCCCGCTGGCAAGGGCCAGTTCGCGCCCGAAGCGGTTTGGGGAAAACGGGGCCTGTCGAAGGGCCGATTGCAAAAGCCGCGCGCCATGGCAATCGACGCGCAGGACCAGCTTTACATCGTCGACATGACAGCGCGTATCCAAGTATTTTCGCGGACCGGCGAATACTTGCGCGGCTGGCGCACACCCGAGTGGCAGAACGGCAAACCGTCCGGACTTTCGTTCGACCATGCGGGTCATTTGCTCGTGGCCGATACGCACTACTACCGCATGTTGGTTTACGACCGCCAGGGAAAAATGATCGAGGAAAAGGTCATCGGCGGCGAAATGGGCCATGATCCCGGGCAATTCGGATTCGTTACGGATGCAGTGGAGGATTCGCACGGGAACTTTTATATTGCCGAATATGGGGAATACGACCGAATCCAGAAATTTTCTCCCCAGGGCGAATTCATCCTGCAATGGGGAGGCCATGGCGAAGAACCCGGACAATTCCGGCGGCCGCAAAACTTGTTGGTCGACGACCGCGATCGCATTTGGGTGGCCGACGCCTGCAACCATCGCATTCAAGTATTCGACACGCAGGGACATCTCGAACAGCTTTGGGGCCAGCCGGGCAGTGCGCCGGGGCAACTCTTCTACCCCTACGATTTGACATTCGACGGAAAGGGCCATCTCTACGTGTGTGAATTCGGCAATCACCGCGTACAGAAGTTCGATCTCGAGGGCAATTCGATCGCCTGTTGGGGTGGCGAAGGCCGCTCTCCGGGGCAACTCTTCAATCCCTGGGCACTCGTGTGCGATAGCCAGGGCGACATCCACGTACTCGACACAAACAACCACCGCGTGCAACGGGTGCGATTCTGATGAACTATCACATCGCTTTCGACAGTCCGTGGTATCTGTGTTTGCTGTTGCTGCTGCCTGCGCTTTGGGTAGCCGGAATGAAGACGTTGGCCGGGCTCGGAAAAACCCGCCGCCTGGTCGCGCTCGTGTTGCGTTCGGTCGTGCTCATCGCCTTGGTGCTGGCCTTGGCCGAAGCCCAATTGGTGCGCAGCACCGACCGGCTCACGGTCATCTACCTGCTCGATCAGTCGCTCAGTATTCCCGAGGCGCAGCGTCGCGCGATGATCCAATTCGTCAATTCGTCGATCGCCCGCCATCGCGACGCCAAACGTGAAGATCGTGCCGGCGTGATTGTGTTCGGCCGCGAGGCCTCGGTCGAGGTGCCGCCTATCGACGACGAAGTGCCCGTGCCGATGTCGATTGAGAGCTTGATCGATCGCAACCATACCGACTTGAGCGGCGCGATGAAAATGGCGCTCGCCATGTTTCCGCATGACGCGGCCAAACGCGTGGTCCTGGTTACCGACGGCAACGAAACCTTGGGCGACGCCCAAACCCAGGCCAGCGCCCTGGCCGACGCTGGTGTAAGCATCGATGTTGTGCCAATTCAACTCGAGGCGCGCGGCGATGTCAGTATCGAAAAGCTGGCCCTCTCGTCCGACGTTCGTCGTGGGCAACCGTTCCAGCTTCGCGTAGTGCTCAATCACACGACGCCCGCCGGCGACGCCGCGCCGCCCGTAAAAGGCCGCCTGAAAGTGACCCGGCATGTCGGTGAAATTGAAGAGGTTGTTACCGAAGAAGCCGTTACGCTCGAACCGGGCAAGAAAGTGTACTCGCTGACTCAGGATATCGAAGATCCGGGCTTTTATACCTACGAAGCCCGCTTCGTGCCCGATGATGTCGAAGCCGATGAATTGTCGCAAAACAATCGGGCGACCGCCTTCACGCACATCCGCGGCCGGGGCAGCGTGCTGCTGATTGAAGACTGGGCGCCCAGCGAAAAAGGACGTTTCGATCATCTCGTCCAGCGTCTGCGCGCTGAGGACCTGGAAGTGACGATGATGGCCAGCGATCGCCTTTTCACAAACCTTTCCGAATTGCAAAACTACGACACAGTCGTGCTGGCCAACGTGCCGCGCAGCAGCGGCAGCGATACGAGCGACGTGGTGCAAAGTTTCAGCGACGACCAGATCAAAATGCTCGTCGCCAACACCCAGCAGCTCGGCAGCGGATTGGTCATGATCGGCGGACCCAACAGCTTTGGGGCCGGCGGCTGGACGGGTACCGAGTTGGAAAAGGCGATGCCCGTCGATTTTCAAATCAAGAACGCCAAGGTCGAAGCGGTCGGCGCGCTGGCGCTCATCATGCATGCCGGTGAAATGGCCGACGGCAACTACTGGCAGAAGGTCGTTGCCCGCGAATCCATCAAGGCGCTCGGGCCGCAAGACTATTGCGGACTGATCCATTGGAACGGCAACGACGAATGGCTGTGGAACCACCCTCGGGGCTTTGGCCGTGTCGGCGAAATGCGCAAGATCATGCTGCGTCGTCTCGACGGCATGACACCGGGCGATATGCCGCAATTCGACGGTTCGATGCTGATGGCGGCGAAGGCGTTTCAAAATCTTCCCGATGCGGCCGTCAAGCACATGATTATTATCAGCGACGGCGACCCCACGCCGCCATCGCCCAGCACGCTCGCCCTGCTGCGGCGCGTCAAAGTGCGCGTTTCGACCGTGGCCGTTGGCTCGCACGGCATGCTGGGCAGCAACCTGATGCAACAGATCGCCTCGGCCACGGGCGGAAAATACTATGTCGTCAAGCAGGCGTCGGCGCTGCCCAAGATCTATCAGCGCGAAGTGCGCCGCCTGGCCCGTCCGTTGATCTTCGAAGACAAAAACGGCATCAAACCCTTTGTTAAGTATCCGCACGAAATGATCAAAGGCGTGGCCGACGATATTCCGCCGCTAACCGGATTCGTGATGACGACGCTCAAGGACAATCCCCTAGTCGAAGTGGCGCTGGTTTCGCCCAAACCGCCGGGCGAAAAGAACGCCACCATCCTGGCGGGTTGGACCTATGGCCTCGGTCGCGCGGTGGCGCTAACGACCGACGCCGGTCAGCGCTGGACCACCGGCTGGACCGGCTGGGCGAACTACGACAAGCTCTTCAGCCAGATCGTGCGCTGGTCGATGCGCCCGGTTGGCGATACGGGTAAATTCAGCGTGGCGACCGATGTGGTCGACGGCCGCGGCCGCGTGGTCATTACCGCGCTCGACAAAGAGGACGAATTCCTGAATTTTCTCGACATGGCCGGCAGTGTCGTTGGTCCCGACATGAAACCCGCGGGCATCGAAGTGCGACAGGTTGCGCCGGGGCGGTACATTGGCCAGTTCGATGCCAACGCGGCCGGCAGTTATTTCGTGATGGTCAACCCAGGACCCGGGCACGCGCCGATTCGCACCGGCGCAAACGTTTCGTATTCGGCCGAGTTTCGCGCCGAAGAGACGAACGCGGCCCTGCTCGAACAGATTGCGGCGCTGGCGCCCCACGGCGGCGAAGCCGGCAAACTGCTCACCGCGCCGGCCGCCGGTGAGCCGCTCGATGCGCTGTTGCAGATGGACCCGTTTCGTCGCGACCTTCCTAAGTCGACCGCCAGCGACGACGTGTGGCCCCTGCTGCTCGTG
Organism: Planctomycetales bacterium; assembly: GCA_020427265.1. Classification (GTDB taxonomy): domain Bacteria; phylum Planctomycetota; class Planctomycetia; order Pirellulales; family JAGQOS01; genus JAGQOS01. The sequence continues at coordinate 7,804 of JAGQOS010000025.1, read as the reverse complement.
TTTTGCAGCACCGTGTTCTTCTTCGACGTGCTCAATCGCCGAGTCCATCTCGACCCGGCCTGGCTCGCTCCCTACACGGCCTGGGTCAAAGAGCATGTGTTCGGCCGCGCGGTCGAGAAGAAACCCGACGCCACGATGAGCCGCCTGCGCAGCCGCAAGGCGGCGGTCAGCGACGAGCTTGCCCAGCGACGCGCCAGCGCGCGATTTGAACCCGAAGCCGACGCCGCCGTTGCCGACGCGCCGCTGGCCGCCGACGCCGGCGCGACGGAAACGCAATCCGCGGCACCTCCGCCGCCGCGCGAGACGCTGGCGGCGGAAAAGAAGGAAGAAACCTATACCGAGCGCCTGTTGAAGGCCAAAAAGGACGCCACGAAGCGTCGCCAGTAAACAACATCGCCACTGCATCACTTCAAGCCAAGGATCGAGACCGCATGAGTATCGCCGATTCAATCGAGAAACGCGCGCAGCAATTCGTCGAACGCTATGCCGCCGTACGCGAGCAACTGGGCCGCGTCATTGTCGGACACGATGATATCATTCATGGCGTGTTGACCTGCATGTTTGTCGGCGGGCATTGCCTGCTCGAAGGTGTTCCCGGGCTAGGGAAAACCTTGCTCGTGCGCACACTGGCGCAAACGCTCAATCTCGACTTTTCTCGCATCCAATTCACACCCGACTTGATGCCGGCCGACATTCTGGGCACGAACATGGTCGTGGAAACACCCGATGGGAAACGCGTGTTCGAGTTTCAGAAGGGGCCGATCTTTACGCAGATTTTGCTGGCCGACGAAATCAACCGCGCCACGCCCAAAACCCAATCGGCCATGCTCGAAACGATGCAGGAAGGTTCGGTCAGCGTTGCCGGCCACGTCTTTAAGCTCGAACAGCCGTTTTTTGTGCTCGCCACGCAGAACCCCATCGAGCAGGAAGGCACGTATCCGCTCCCCGAAGCGCAGCTCGATCGTTTCATGTTCAAGCTCGTGGTTGGCTATTCGAATCACGCCGAACTCTCGGAGATCGTGCATCGCACGACCGGCGGCGTTCACGTCGAGCCGGCCAAGGTGATGGACGGCGAGGAAATTCGCGGCTGGCAGCAACTCGTGCGCGAAGTGATCCTGGCGCAACATGTGCAGGAATATCTCGTGCGGCTCGTGCTGGCCACACATCCCGACGGCGAGTATTCCATCGACGCCACGAACAAATACCTGCGCTGGGGTAGCAGCCCTCGCGGCGCGCAGACCCTGGCCCTGGCCGCCAAAGTGCGAGCGCTGCTGAGCGGCCGTTACAACGTGAGCTTTGAAGACGTTCGCCGCGTCTACCTGCCCAGCCTGCGCCATCGCGTGATCCTCAACTTCGAAGCCCTGGCCGAAGGTATCGACACCGACCAGGTGCTGCTCGAAATCCTGGAGAAGATTCCGGAGAAGGTTCAAGGGCAGTAGATGAACGGTGGCCGTTGATTCGTTGACGACGCAACCAAAATATAGCCGCGTAGCGGCGTTAGCACCTAGCTGCGGGCGTCAGCCCGCAGATGAGAGAGATCTAAAACAAATATGAGCCGCGTAGCGGCAAGTGTTCGACGCCATTCCTTAGTAAACGCCGTTTCAGCATACTCGCAGTTCTCCCATGTCCACCGTATCTAATCAACCACCGCTGCTAACGCCTCAGTTGATGCATCAACTGGAACGGCTCGAACTGGTCACGCGCAAGGTGTTCCGCGGCCGCATGAAGGGTGAGCGGCGTAGCAAGCGGCAGGGGCAGAGCGTCGAGTTCGCCGACTATCGCAACTACGTGCCCGGTGACGATCTGCGATTCATCGACTGGAATCTCTACGCCCGGCTCGACAAGCTGTTTCTCAAGCTATTTCTCGAAGAAGAGGATTTGCACTTCTACGCGCTGATCGACAACAGCCTGTCGATGGAGTTTGGCGCGCCCACCAAGCTGCGCTACGCCCAGCAATTGGCCGCGGCGCTCGGGTTCATCGGTCTGGTGAAAGCCGATCGCATCCGCATCGAAACGCTGGGGCCCGGCAGTCACGCGGCGAGCCCGATCTTCCGCGGGCGCGCCAGCCAATGGCGGATGCTCGACTACTTGCAGAACATCGAGCCCGCCGGCGCCACGTCGCTCGTCGATGGCGTGAAGCGATTCTGCATTCGCAATTCGGGCAAGGGCATCGTCGTGCTGATCAGCGATCTGCTGGACAAGCAAGGCTACGAAGCCGCCTTGCGCTGCCTGCTCGCCCAGCAACTCGACATCTATGTCGTCCATCTGCTCTGCGACGAAGAACTGAATCCCGATGTGCGCGGCGACCTGAAGCTGGTCGATTGCGAAGATGACGACGTGGCCGAAGTGACCGTGAGCGCTCCGTTGCTCAAACGCTATCAGCGTACGCTCCAGGCGTTTACCGGCGGGGCGCGCGAGTTTTGTGCCCGCCGCGGCATTACGTATGTATTGGCCGACAATCAAACGCCGGTCGAAACGCTGGTCGCCAAATATCTGCGTCGCCGAGGGTTAGTGCGCTGATGGGCGATTTCCTTCACAACACGCTTTCCGCGGGCCCTTGGGTGCTGCTGGCTTTGATCCCGCCGGCGGTCGTCCTGCTCTACTTTCTCAAGCTCAAACGCGTTCCGCTCGAAGTGCCCAGCACGTATCTGTGGCAAAAGTCGATCGAAGATTTGCACGTGAACAGCATCTGGCAGCGCCTGCGAAAAAATTTGCTGCTCTTCCTGCAATTGCTACTGCTGCTGTTGATCATGCTGAGCTTGCTGCGGCCGGGTTGGAGATCGACCGCCGGAACGAAAGATCGGTCGATCTTTCTGGTCGACAACTCCGCCAGCATGTCGGCCATCGACGTGCAGCCCACGCGTCTCGCGGAAGCGAAACGTCGCATTCGTGAACTCATCGACAATATGGGCAGCGGCGACAAGGCGATGATCATCGCCTTTGCCGACGGCGCCCAGGTGGTCCAAGAGTTTACCGATAACCGCCGCCGACTGCGCGAGCGTCTCGACGCGATTGAGCCGACCGACGAAAACACTTCGCTCGACGAAGCGCTCAAGCTGGCGGCCGGTCTGGCCAATCCGGGACGCGTGGCCTTCGACGAGCGCGACATTCAAGTTGCCGACGCCCAGCCGGCGGACCTGTACTTGTTTACCGACGGCAAATTTCCCACCGTGGCGAATTTTTCTCTGGGCAATCTCACGCCGATCTACGTTCCCATCGGCGATCCCGAGGTCGGCAATGTCGGCATTACCGCCTTCAGCACGCGGCGTCATGAATCGAAGGCCGGCATGCTGCAGGCCTACGCGCAATTGGAGAACAACAACTCGCGTGATGCCAAGGTGACTGCGGAGTTTTATATCGACGGCGAACTCGCGAATGCCGAACAAGTCACGCTGGCGGCCGGCGAGCGGCAAGGCTTAGTGTTTCCGTTCGACTCGGCCGGCGCCGCGCGGTTGCGGCTGGAGCTATCCCCGCGCGATCCGTTACGCGTCGACGATGTCGCTTACGCCGTGGTCAACGATCCCAGGCGAGGGCGCGTTTTGCTGGTCACGCCGGGAAACAGCGCGCTGGAACTAGCCCTCGCTACCGCGCGGGCCAAGGAGTTGGCCGAAGTGGAGACCGTGATTCCCGCGTACCTGGAAACGGAAACGTATCGCATTGCGGCGGCCGAAGGCCACTACGACCTGGTCATCTTCGACCAGTGTGCTGCCGGCGACGCGCTGCCGCGCGCCAATACATTGTCAATTGGCCGTGTTCCTTCATCGGCCTGGGGCGATGCGCAGGCCGTTCCGAAAGTGGCGAATCCACAAATCATCGATACGAATCGGGCCCATCCGATAATGCAACTGGTCGATTTGGATACGATCGATATCGCCGAAGGCGCAATTTTGTCTCCGCCCGCCGGCGCCACCCTTTTGATCGAATCGGGCGCTGGCCCTTTGGCTGCGATTGCGCCTCGCGATGGGTTTGAAGATGCCGTTTTCGGATTCGAGATTTTCGGCAAGGACGATGCCGGTGAGACGTACGTTAATACAAATTGGCCGTTGCGAAGCAGCTTTCCCACGTTCGTATTCAACATGCTGCAATATCTAGCCGGGCCGGCCGATTCCGTAGCGGGCGGCAGCGTGCGGCCCGGTGAGCCGGTACGGTTCCGAAGCGTCACGGGCGTTGCGTCGGTCGACGTCGATGGCCCCGGAGGCAGCCGGCACGAGGTGAAGCGCAACCAGCAGCACGAGTTTCAATTCAGTCAGACCGATCACGTGGGAATCTACGAAATACGCGAAGGGAAGAACGTAACCCAGCGGTTTGCTGTGAACCTTTTCGATAGTTCGGAAAGCGATATCGCTCCGAATCCCGAGGCGGCGCTTCAAATCGGTTACGTCGAGGTTGAGGGTCGTTCGGGTTGGGAATTTGTACGGCGCGAATTGTGGAAATTTCTCTTGCTGTTGGCACTGTTCGTTCTGGCCATTGAGTGGTATATCTATAATCGCCGAATTTATATCTAGGTGCGATTGCTCGATGATTGTGATTCGACGCCTTTCCTTTGGAATCCAACATGCAGACGAAGACTCCCAGGCGCAAGAAACGACGTCGCTTCGCCAGCCAGGAAGCCGAAACGCGCAATCGCCGTAAGGTTGTTAATCGCCTTGTCGAAAACGATTTGATCAAACGCGTCAGCTACGATGTCTATCGTGACAAAGTGCGACGCGTCTACGACGGACCCGCCGGCGCCGTGCTGGCCGCCTGCAGCAAGCTGTCGCTGCATGAACCGTTGGGAGAACGACTACTCAAAGACCGCAAGTTCGATCTGCGCGGCCACAAGCGAATTCTCGATGTTGGCAGCGGCGCCGGCCAGATTGCCGGGCATCTGCTTAAATACGCCGACTCCGACGCCGAGATCACGTGCTTCGATCTCTCGCTGCCCATGTTGCGGCGGGCGCGCACGCGTTTGAAGAGCACGCGCCCCGAGTTTGTCGCGGCCGATCTCAGCCGCATGCCGTTTTCCGACGGCGTCTTCGATTGCGTTACGTGCGGCTACGTGCTGGAGCATCTTCCCGATCCGCGCATGGGCTTGCAAGAGATTTCGCGCGTGCTGCGGCCTGGCGGACGGTTTCTGCTGCTGGCTACCGAAGACAGTTTCAGCGGCGCCTTTACCAGCCGGCTCTGGTGCTGCCGCACGTACAATCGGCAGGAACTGAGAAAACTGTGCGCCAAGCTCGGGCTGAAATGGGTTACGGAACTCTGGTTCACGCGCATGCACCGTGTATTTCGGGCGGGTGGCATCTGCGTGGAGATCGAGAAGCAGTAACCGTCGGCGATGGCCGCTGAGCGTTCATGATCAATTCGCGGTCGCCAGCACGGTTTGCTGTTCCGCCTCTTTTTCGCGCGATTGGCGCTTGATTACGAGCGGGCGCAAAGTAAGAATCGCCAACTCGGGCGGACAGTTAATGCGTATCGGCAGCAGCGATGAAATGCCCCGGCTTACATGCATCACGGTGGGCGACTCCCAAAACACGCCAGAGGCGTAGCGCGTGCCCATGCGGCTTGGCGCAAGAACGGCGCCGAGCAGGGGCAATTTGAACTGCCCGCCATGAGTGTGGCCGGCAAGCATCAGTTGAAATCCCTTGGCTTGCGCCCACTCAATTTGATCGGGCGTGTGCGCCAACAGCACGCGCAGCGCGGGAGCATGGGGGTCGTCGTCGAATCGGTCCACGTCGGCTGCGGGCGTGAACCAGGGCAATTCGTTGCCTGCCAGCAACACTGGTCGGCCTTGGATCGATACAGGTTTGAAATGCCCTCCCAGATCAACCAGGCCGGCGGCAACGAGCGCCTGCCGCGCGTGCTCTTCGTCGACCCGTCGATCGTGGTTGCCCAGGATAAAGTAGACCCCGTCACGTGCGCGCAGCTTACCCAGCGTGGCGCCGATCCAATCGATGCACTCGGGCGAGTCGAAAAGGTCACCCGTGATGAGAACCAGATCGGGTCGCGCGGCGTTTGTCAGGCGGACGACCTCCTCGAAGAAAGGACGGGTGATTCGTCCACTCATATGAAAATCGGTCAGATGTGCGATGCGCAAGCCATCGTGGCGGGGATCGAGATGCGGAACGGCGATCTCCTTTTCCTCGATGTGGATATCGAAGATCTGATTGCCCGGGACACGGCTGAGAACGGCAGCCAGGCGCGCCCCAACGGGCCGCGTCTTCAGTGTTCGATCGACTTTCGCAACAGAGATCTTATGTGAAAGCAATATCCGGGGCTGCCGCCAGCGATCGACTTCGCGCAGCACTTCGATCAACAACACGACCAGCGCCACGAGCGCCGCAATCATGAGATAAGCGGTCAGCATGCTGGCGGCGCCTTCGAAGTGAAGACGATGCGTCCGCACATATTGGCTCGTTACCAAGAAGGGCAGAACAACAAACGCCAGTCGGCACGGCAGCGACAAAGCCTCGACAACCCACCGAGGTGCGCCCAGGGAGTGAATTCGGTTGAGCGCTCCGATCCACACGATCGAGTGGCCGAATGCGGCGAGCAGCAGGATGGCGATCTCGAGAAGCAACATGATCGCACTTTCAAATGCCCAGTGATCGCCCGCGACGCGAAGGATTCGTTGACCGCGCCGAATGGATCACGGCGATGCATCAAGACTGCGAAACGGGGTTATTCAACATGATGATCTTTTCGACGTTTTCCAGCAACTGATCGAGCCGGAACGGCTTGTAGAGCACAGCCTGCAGCCCTGCCCGGCGAGCTTTTACAATCGAGTGTCCCGGATCGTAGCCAAATCCTGTCATCAAGACCAGAGGAACGACCTCCTGGTTTTCTTGCAACTTGAGCATCAAGTCGTATCCCGACATGTCGGGAAGGCGGATGTCCGCGATGATCACGTCGTAGCTAATTCCCACACCTAAATTGCGCACCATGAAGCTGGCTTCATCGCCGTTGTGCGCCGTTTCCACGATGCAGCCATAGCGTTCGAGCAACGCGTGCGCGGCGCTGCGCACCGAGTCGTCGTCGTCGGCCACCAGAATCTTACGGCCCACCAACAGCGGTCGTCGTTCGATCTGCGGAGCCTGCGGTTGCGCCAGTGTTGGCGCCATCGATTGCCCGACTTTCTGAATCAATTGTTTGATGTCGCGAGCATTGCGCAAGATGCGCTGCAGCCGTTCCACAACATCGGGCTGATGGCCGATGTATCGCTCCATGACGTTCACGGCGTCGTTCAGAATCGCATCCACCGGCAGGGCGACCGCGCTGTGGATGGCATCGACGCTTTCGGCTGCCGTCGTCGCCTTCTCCGCCGCCAGCAACTCGAGCGTATTGAGCGCTACCGCCAGATCGCGGGCGAAAATTTCGAGGAATTGCAAGTCGCTTTCTGTGAAAGCACACGTATCGGGACTTTCGACATTGAACGTGCCAATCACGACATCGTGCAGCATGAGCGGCACGGTGATCGAACTGCGAGCCCCTTCCGCACCTTCTAAATAGAGCGGATCCTCGGCCGTGTCTTCGCACAGATAGCTCTTGCCGGTCGCCGCCACAAACCCGGTGACACCGTTGCCCTGCGGATCCGCCTTGAGCGCACGCTTTTCCGCTTCGGGCTGCATGCCCACGGCCAGAAGCGGTTCTAGCCGGTTGGTGCGCTGATCGAGCATGCGGATTTCGACAACATCGAAATGCAGCAGGTCCTCGGTGTAATGCAAAATGTTCGACTTCATGAGCTCGATGCGTTCATCGACCGACATCTGCGAAACTTCATCGAGCTTCAAGTCTGCAAGCTCGATGCCGGCCTGATGAATGGCCG
>JAGQOS010000259.1 GCA_020427265.1 Planctomycetales bacterium | reverse complement strand
GACGTTTCTCCGAGTGCTTTCCGACGAAATGACGTTACACTTTCGTTGGATGCGCACTAGCCGATAACGATATGTCGCCTTTGGCGAGCCTCGCGTCTCAAATTGGCACACCCTTTGCTCTCAATATGAGCGTCGCACGAACCGGCGACGTCATGTGGCTTCGGAACCCACACGGGGTCGGAACAGAGAAGAGAGGGGCCGGTTGGCGAAGAGGCAATCGCATCGGCGGGCATTAAGTTGCCATATTCAAAGGAGTTAGCACAAGGGCTGTGCAGGACGCAGCGTCGATCTTTACGATCGAATCAGTCATTCGATGCACGTCAACAAGGCGAGGTGGAAGTAGTCGGCCAGGACCGCTTCCAACTCGCCTGTTGCATTTCGGGTGTATTAAAACGATGCAATTGTATTAAAACGCCACACGTCGGATTTGCTCAGGCAGCTTGGCGGTCGTTAAGATGGAGCGTGTGCAGGCATTTTTTTAGTGCAAGTGAATGCCGGTGGCCGACAACGCGTATTCGATGCGTGTAATGCCGGCGTTTGGGGAATAATTGCAGGCCATCGTGGCGAAGTTCGTGGCGTGTTGTTGGGTGTTTGGCGAGGCGCGGATGCGAGCTTCCCGAGTTCTTCTAAATCGCCTCGTTTACGTTGACATCTCCGAGCCAGACGGTAGCATGGATGGGTTCGTCGCAATCGCCCGTTTTAAGGCTTATTTCGAGGGCTTTTTGATGCATTTTCTGCTCCGTTCCGCCGCCATGCGGCGATCTTTTTCCTGCGGTCTGTCTCTCGTGCTCCTGTCGCTGGCGTGGAGCGTTTCGCAGGCCGCTCGTCCGAGCGATTCGGGGCCGTCGGCGTCGGAGGACTTCGGGATTGCCGAGATCAAGTTGATCAACGAAAAGATTCGCGCCGGCTGGACCGGCTCGGAGCTGACACCTTCGCGCGCAGCGACCGATGGCGAATGGTGCCGCCGCGTTTATCTCGACATCATCGGCCGGATTCCTTCGGTTAAGGAAGCGGAAGCGTTTTTGAACGACAGCTCACCGCGGAAGCGCCTCGATTTGGTGTCGCGGTTGTTGAATCACGAGGATTACGAACTCGAATACGCGCGGAATTGGACGAACATTTGGACGAATGTCTTGATCGGCCGCACGGGTGGCACGGATGACCGCAGCCTGACGAATCGCGAAGGGATGATGCAGTATTTGCGTCGCACGCTCCTGCGCAACGTTCCTTACGATCGCTTTGTGCACGATTTGATTACCGCAACGGGAACGACCGTTCCCGGCGATGCGAATTTCAACGGGGCCACGAATTTCCTCGTGGAGAAGTACGAAGAAAAGGCCGCGCAGGCGACGGCGAAGACGTCGCAAATTTTCTTGGGCCTGCAGGTGCAATGCACGCAGTGCCACAATCATCCGTTCAACGAATGGAAGCAAAATCAGTTCTGGGAGATGAACGCGTTCTTCCGCCAGAGCCGCCCGTTGCGCACGTTTGGCGAGGGGCGCGATGTGGCCAGTGTCGAGTTGATCGACGAAAGCTGGGAAGGCGAAGATGGCAATCCCTCGACGGCGATTCTCTACTACGAATTGCGCAATGGCGAGTTGAAGTCGGCCTATCCGGTGTTTGTCGATGGCACGTCGCTGACCGATCTTTATGGCCGCGACAAGGGTCAGAGCGGTTACCTCGAAGACCTGAATCGACGCGAGGAATTGGCCAAGCTGATTGTGGCCTCGGAGTACATGCCCAAGGCCATTGTGAACCGGTATTGGTCGCATTTTCTCGGCTACGGTTTCACCAAGCCGATCGATGATTTGGGTCCGCACAATCCGCCCACGCACCCCGAGTTGCTCGACCAATTGGGCGAGCGTTTTCGGGCGAACAGCTTCGATCTCAAGCAGCTCATCACCTGGATCACGCTTTCGGAACCTTATGCGTTGTCGAGCCGAATCTCGAAGGGCAACGAGCGCGACGATCCGACGCTGGGCGAGAAGCCGATGTTCAGCCATTTCTACTTGCGCCAGATGCGGGCCGAAGAGTTGTACCAGTCGCTGCTCGTAGCGACCGAAGCGCACAAAACCGGCGCCGACTACGCCGCGCAAGAGAAGGCGAAGCAGGAATGGTTGAAGCAATTTGGCATCGCCTTTGGCACCGATGAAGGCGACGAGGCCACGACATTCAACGGCACGATTCCGCAGGCCTTAATGATGATGAATGGCGAGTTGATTAATGCCGCCACGAGTATCGACAAGGGGAGTTTCCTGGCCCGCGTGGCCGGCGACCCGGGCCTGAGTAACGCCAACAAGATCAATCGACTTTACATGGCGGCGCTGGCGCGCACGCCGACAAGCAGCGAAGTTTCGATGGCTAATAAGTTTGTGCAGGCGCGCAAGGGCAACCTCGGCGAAGCCCTGCAAGATATTTGGTGGGTTGTGCTCAATAGCAACGAGTTCATCCTGCAACACTGAGCGACACAGCAAAGCGCAACGCGAAGAATAAGAACCAAGGCCGGTGCGAACGATCGATTCTCGCCCGGATCCGCTTCCCCACGAGGAGATTTTTGATGATGAATTTTCGGACACCTGCGGGAATGAACCGGCGCCATTTTATGAAACATATGGCGGGCGCCGCGGCTCTGGCCGGACCGGCCATGTCGTTGACAAATTCGTTCCAAGCCCATGCCGATACACTGAAGCGGAATCATAAATCGGCCATCATGCTGTGGATGGGAGGCGGCCCGCCGACGATCGATATTTGGGATCTCAAGCCGGGCGCGAACACCGGCGGACCCTTCAAGCCGATCTCCACCAGCGGTGACATGCAGATTTGTGAGCACTTGCCACTGATGGCCAAGCAAATGCATCACATGTCGATCGTGCGCTCGATGAGCACCCGCGAAGCCGACCACACCCGCGGCCGCTATTACATGCACACCGGCTATGTTCCCAATCCCAATGTCGAGCATCCCAGCTACGGCGCCGTGATCGCGCACGAAATGGCGCATAAGGTGCCGGAGTTGGAGATTCCGCCCTTTATCGCCGTGGGCGGCGGCAGCGTTGGCCCCGGCTTCCTGGGCATGAGCTACGCGCCGTTTGTCGTCAGTTCGAACGGCCAGGTGCGGAACCTGCAAATGAATGTCGACAACGAGCGGCTGGCCCAGCGGATGTACGCGTTGGCTTCGCTCGAAAAAGGTTTCATTGCTCAAAACCGCGGGCCATCGGCCAGCGACCACGCCAAGATACTCGACAAGACCCGCTCGCTGATGACCAGCGAGCAGATGAAAGCGTTTAAGGTCAACCAGGAACCGGAAGAGATTCGCGAAGCGTACGGTGCAACCAACTTTGGTCGCGGCTGCCTGATGGCCCGTCGGCTCGTGGAAGTGGGCGTGCCGTTCGTCGAAGTCGATCTCGGCGGCTGGGACATGCACAACGGCGTGCACGCTTCGCTCGAAACGAAGCTTCCGGAAATGGACCAGGCGATGGCGGCGCTCATTGCCGACCTCGAATCGCGCGGCCTGCTCGAATCGACGGCCATTATCTGGATGGGTGAGTTTGGCCGCACACCGCGCATTAACGGCAACGCCGGCCGCGACCACTGGGCGCGGAGCTGGAGCTGCGTCGTGGGCGGCGCCGGGTTCAAGGGCGGTGTCGCCGTGGGCGAAACCAGCGCCGATGGCACGCGTGTCGAAACCGAACCCTACTCGTCGCAAGACCTGATGGCGTCGGTTTGCAAAGCGGTGGGCATATCGCTCGAAACCACGTTTACCAGCAAGAACGGCCGCCCGATGAAAATCGCCAACAGCGGCAAGGTGATCAAGGAATTGTTCGCCTAGTCGGCGATTTGATAATCTAGTAGCAATCCAACGGGCCGTGGGGCTTCTTTCCCGCGGCCCGTTTTCATTGATTCTCGGGGAAATCGAGAGCCTCTTCGGTCAAATCGACCCATTCTTTGGAGATGCTCGTCAACGCAATTATACTAGACTTGCCCCCCAAGGCGCGGTATGCACGTTGATGGCGGGGTTCCTTTCCACGACAGTCGACGAACGCGTGAGCGGCTTATGTGGTTCCATCGCAAGAGAAATGTTCGCCGCAAGCAACCGCCGCAGCGACGATTGCGCGTGGAAACGCTTGAGTCGAAGCGGATGATGGATGCGAGCACAAGCGCTTCCGTCGAAGATCTCTCGCCATTCGATCTCAACGGCGATTTGCGAATCGAACTGGGTGATGTCGCGATCTTTACCCAGCAGTTTCTCAACGCGTCCGGCGACGACGCCCAGCTTGACGCCGATTTCAATCACGATGGAAAAGTGGGCTTCGGAGATCTCGCCCTGCTGGCGAGCAAACTCGGCCTGCGCGTGACCGATGCCTCGGCGGCGTATTTGACCGATTGGGCGGACAACGACGCGGCTCTCCTGGCGATGGAGATTTCCGGAAAAGTTCTGCCGCCGCGCGAGCTTTACGACAAGATTCATGCCGACCTCGAACTCATTCGAGACGCCTATCCCAGCATGCGCGGCATTCATCATCACCCCCTGCCGTTGTCAGGATATTTGCTTGTGCGTCTCAACGCCGAAGCGCTGGAACAACTCAACGCAGGCGATTTCCACGGTCTCGACGAACTCAACGACCGATTCGGACTGAAAGAGCTCAGGCAATACGGCGGCACGCTCTATCTGGAATTTGACCGCATGTATAACCCATACCCGTTGGCGAAGATTTATGCCGCCGCCGAGGGTGTGCAGTTCGCTCAGCCAGAGTTCGGTCCCCTCGGCAGCGGCGACAGCATCTCCGTTAACGGCAATCGCTATAGTTTCGTCCACGGCTATGGCGATTGCCTTGCCGGTTGCCTCTTCTCCGAAGGCTGGTCCTTCGATGTCGAGAACGATACGGTCGTCGTCGTCGCCGAATCCGACCCGCAGCACATTGATGTTGAGTTCTAAACGCGGTACGTCATTCGTCCGTCTTGGTGATTGTGCGCGTTCGCGGCGATCACGGCATGACGGATCACGTAACAGCGGTCCATGTTCCTTGGCGTTAAATTGCGATTGCCGATCCACCGCGTCGCCAGATAATGACGAACTGGAACGGTCGTCAGTTATGCATAGCGCTGTTTCCTGGGAACCATGCGGAATCCGGTCGCCGGATATCGAACACTGACCTGGTAGATTACATTGAAGTCGCGCATCCTCGAGAGCCAGGGAACCTTCCGCCCGATGATGCGACTCGCGTTGCCGGTGCTCGTTGAATACTTGCTGCATGTGCTCGTCAACTACGTCGACCTGTGGCTCGCCGGCAACTATCTCACCGACCCGAGCGGTCAGGAGGCCTATGTCGCGGCGATCACGCAGGTGGGCTACGTCATGTGGTTCACGTTCAACCTGTTCGCCGTGGTGGCGATTGGCGCGACGGCGCTCGTCGCTCGCTTCGTCGGCGCTAACGAGTGGGAGCAGGCGCGGCGCTGCGCCGGCCAGGCGCTGCTGCTGGGTGTTGCTTTGGCTGTCCTCGTCGTGTGCGCTGGCGCAACAGGAATCGACGCACTGGTGCGACAGTTGCAGCTTCACGGCGGCGCCGCCGAATTCGCGAGCGAGTACCTCTGGATCATCCTTTATGTGATTCCGGCGATCATGCTCAATGAAGTGGCCATCGCCGCACTGCGCGGCGCGGGCGATATGGTTAGCGGGTTGATCGTGATGTCGATCGTCAACGGCGTGAACTTGTTGATCAGCGCGAGTCTGCTATTGGGACTCGGCCCGTTTCCCGAACTCGGCTGGCGCGGCTTGGCGATCGGATCGGCGATCGGGCATGCCGTCGGCGCCGCAATCCTGCTAGTCATGCTGCTGCGTGGCCGCGCCGGGATCAAGCTTTCGCTCTCTCGACTGACACCCGACATGCAATTGATGCGCCGACTGTTGCGAGTTGGAATTCCCGGCGGCGCCGACGCGTTGGCGGTCGTACTGTGCCATTTCTGGTATGTCTCCATTATCAATCAACTCGGCACGTTGCAGACGGCGGCGCACGGCATCGGCGTGCGCGTCGAGGCGTTGGCATACATGCCGGCCACGGCGTTTCAGGCGGCCGCCGCCACGCTGTGTGGTCAGTTTCTCGGCGCGGGCGACATCGCTCGGGCTCGCCGCAGCGCGCTGGTCGCCGTGCTGGCGGCCGAAGTGCTGCTGTCCGCCGTCGGCGCGGTCTTTTTCTTTGGTTCGCGACCGCTCACCACATTCTTTCTCGGCGGCGGCGATTCGGCAGTCGTGCCGATCACGACCTATCTGCTACAGATCGTCGCCCTGACGATGCCGCCTTTTGCGCTCACAGCCGTCTTGAGCGGCGCGTTGCGCGGGGCCGGCGACACGCGCTGGCCGCTGGCGATTACGCTCGTCGGTTTTCTGGTCGTACGCATTCCATTGGCCTATTTGTTCGCACGCGAAGGAACATGGCACGCGACCGAAACGATCGTCATCCAAGGTTTTGGCTGGGGCGTGGCCGGCGCTTGGTACGCCATGGTGGCCGACGTCGTCGTGCGTGCCGCACTGATAAGCTGGCGCTTTATGCACGGCGGCTGGTCGCGCGTCGTCGTTTGAGAAGCGGCGGCAGCAATCGATGTCTCTTGGAACGGCCGTTGGCCGCACTCATGGATCATTTGTCTCGCACGAAGACAAAAAAAGCAGTCATTTGCGTGCAATTTGGGGCCGCAGGAAATCGTCCGCACCTGCGATGTCGCGACAGAAAGAAGGCATCGAGACTACGGAATCTCTCCTCAAAGCCTTAGTGTCTTTGTGGCTTCGTGTGCGAAACAAGATTTCCGCTCACGAATCCTCAAATCAATCACTCCTCCTGAAAACGTCTCGCACTGTGCGCAAGCTGTAAACGTTTGTAACGCCGCGTGCTCAGCAAAGCTGCAACAGCACGGAAAACGCGAGCGAAGCGAGGAGGAGCAGACCGATGAGCGGCAGCTTCCACCAGGGCTCTCCCGGCGCCGAAGCCAGGCAATGATCGCAGGCGCGATGGCCAGCCGGGGTCGGTTTTCCACACTGCAAACAGATAC
>JAGQOS010000258.1 GCA_020427265.1 Planctomycetales bacterium | reverse complement strand
CGATGCCCATGCCGAGAAAACGCTGCCAAAAGCGATTGGCGATCACGCGGGCAAAACGTTGATTCGACGGCAATGTGATCAACGCCGCCAGGCGTTCGCGGCTGTCGCTCGACCGACGCACGACACCGTCGGGGATGCCGTCGCCGGCGGCGAATTCCGCGAAGGGCCATTTCGGCTCGACATTCGTGCCAGGTTTGAGCGTTACGGTCACGAGCAGATCGTCGAGCGCCTCCTGGCTTACGGGGATGCTGCTCGAGAGGGGAACTTGTTGTTTGTCGCGTTTGAGCATCGCCGCCAGGCTGAAGAGATCTTCCTGCAGCAGGTCGTGATGCGGCGCGTCGTGGCAGCGGGCACACTTGAGTTCCACGGCCAGGAATGCCTGACCGATTACGTGCGCCTTGGCGGCCATCGGCACATCGTTTTGCGTGGCGAGCGAAAAGCCGGCGGGACCACCGTAATAGGTCGAACCTTCCATGCGAATCAATTCGCTCGCCATGCGATCGATCGGCTTGTTGTCGAGGAGCGATTCGTAGATCCAATAACGAAACGGCCCGGTGTTATTGAGCATGGGCTTGAGGATGCCGGGATTTTCGGCCAGCACGTCCTGCCAGTAAGCCGTCCAATGATCGGCCCAACGGTCGTCGGCCAGATAACGATCGATCGCCTTCACGCGGCGCTCCGGTCCGTCGGCCGCGAATTGTTCGATCTCTTCGGCTGTAGGAATCACGCCGACGCAATCGAGCGCCAGGCGGCGCAGGAAGGCGGCATCGTCGGTCAACGGGGCGGCTGCCACGCCGGCCTGTTCCAACTTCGCGCCAATGAACCGATCGATGTCGTTATTCACGGGTGTCGACTCCGCGACCCGGGGCGCTGCCGGTCGTTCGCCGATCAGCTTGCGCGCCAGCGTATGACGCTCGTCCCAATACTGGGTTTCGTCGTGGCCAGCTTCGGCGCGCAACGCCCGGGCGATCTCGCGCGTGGCCTGCCGGTCTTGCTCGGCGAAGTAGGCCCAGCCGGAGTCGGTCATCGGCACGTGGGCATCGCCTTGGGCCTCGAGCAGGTAGAACATGCCATCGGCGTGTGCGATGGAGACCGACAACTCGCCGACATCGTGCCGGGCGCTCTTGCCGCCGATCATCGCTTCCAATTCAAAGCGCATCGGCGCCCCGGTGGAAGTGACATTGGCCAACTGTTCGGCATGCCCGGTGGGCAACAGCCGCATGCCCGGCGCGGCCGCGGCCGGTACATCGGGAACCGATTCGTGCCCGCCGCCGCCGCCGCGAATGAATCGTGAGGTGGCGACTTGCTGGCCGTCGACCAGGAGCCGCGCGCCGTTGAGCGAGCGGATCAGCAGCGAATGTTCCCCGGCCGGCAACTCGATCATCGCCGCCGCGCGAATCAAAAATGCGTTTGTGCGATCAACGATCACGGCGCGCTCGGAGTACTTGGGCGGCAGATGGGCGAAGGCGAGCGTCGACTTTTCAAAAACTTGCGTGGGCGGCCCGGCAGGCCGACTCCATTTATCGGGCACGACTTGTTCGAATACTTCGACCAGCACGCGTCCCTCGGGAATGGCGCGCGGCTCGTAATGCGGCGCCACGAAATGGTAACGCGATGCGAGCCGCTCGGGCGGCAGGATTTGGCGGTGAATGGCCACTTCGTCGATCGATCCGTCGACGCTATTGCTGCGACTGCCCATCAGCGTGGAACCGATCCAAAGCTCGTCGTCATCGACCACCGGC
Organism: Planctomycetales bacterium; assembly: GCA_020427265.1. Taxonomy (GTDB): domain Bacteria; phylum Planctomycetota; class Planctomycetia; order Pirellulales; family JAGQOS01; genus JAGQOS01. Next base: position 5,296 of record JAGQOS010000258.1, on the reverse strand, counting down.
GGGTCCGACGTCGCGCCGCCCATGTCCCAAACGCCGTCGACCGGCTTGCCATCGAGATAGCCACGAATGCTCTCTGGTTCGCCGAACTTGTAAGAAACGGCCACATGATGCCATCCCGACCCGGGCGCGAAACCGACACTGCTGGTCCAGCGATGCCAGTCGGCCGCGCCGTCGTCCTTCGGTTCGCTCCCCATGTGCTGGCTGCGGAAAAGGAAGTTAACGCAGGCCGAGCCCCCCTGCTCGCGCAGTCGCAACGCATAGTTCTGATTGTTGGCCGGTTGCCCGGGCCGACCGGTGCGACCTTTGCCGATCAGACAAGGGTTGCCACCCGGGCTGACAGCGGCCAGATTGACCCAGGCTTCCAGCGTAATCTCTTCACCTTGGCCGAAATCGAGCGGGCTATCATCGCCCGGATCGCTAACGACCACGCGTGCGCCGCTTTGAAAGTCGGCGGCGAGGTTATCGGGTTGGAAGTTAAGGTAACCTTCCGGCTTCTTGGCCTCGATCGGACGCGGGCCGGGTAAGTTGAGCGTGACCGCGCCATGCACGCGGCCTTCAAAAGCGGCCGAATCGGTATCGGCGGCAACCACGTTGCGAACGCTTGTGCCCTCGGCTTCGCTGAAACGCCAAAACGCGGCGGGATGATCGGCAAGCACCTCGTCCTGGTAGCTTGCCCGGGCCGGCGAAGCGTAACCGCTGCAGACGAGCAGCGCAGCGGCGACATAACACATCAGGGCACACTCTCGGCTGGCGATTCGCACAACGGCTGCAATCGAACGGCAACGAAGGGTCATGATATCTCGTCTCGCACTGAAGGGAGTGATTTGCCGGTGGGATCGCCTGCTAGGACAAGACGCGGCAATCGGCGGGAACGAACATCGCCAAACTACCTGACGACATTGCCGTTGATTGTAGCCGAAGCCGCCGAGGAAATCAACTCAAAGCCATGCTGCTGTTAGAGTTAGGATTCGCCTGTGGGGGCTCGTTTAGCGTCGAAATCTGCGCCTGCGCACGTTCAGGCGGGTGAAATTAGACCGATCGGCCACGAGCCTCAACGAACGTTGGCTTCGATCGGCGCGGTCGATTCGGCGGGGATCGAGAAGTCGATCTGCGCGTGCTGCCGAGGAATTTCAGCGCTCGTACGGCGGCCAAACATGGGGCGGCCGCCGGGAAGTTCATTATCGGGGTCGGCGTTGCCGTCGAATCCGTCGATGCGCACGTAGTGCGGTCCGCCGACCGTGCCGCGGCCCTCGCGGCGCGTGTCGTAATGGCCGTTTTCGATCACGGCGAAACCGGCCGGCCCGCTGCCGCCGTGTTGCGTGTCGGGAACGAATTGCAGCCTGCCGCCAGGCACCGGACGACCATTGAATGAAACGTCGCCTTCAAGTTCAAAACGCTCGGGGCCTTCTGAGCCTCCGCAACCCGCTAACGCGGCGCCGACGACGATTAGGATGGCGAGGCGAACATCAAGGAACCGTGTCATGGGTCAGTCCTGCAATACCCGAATCTCGCCCCGGTGGCGGCTTGCCGTGGAGAGATAGACCGCGTGGTCGACACCTTCGGTAACGAAGCGTACCGACCCATCGCACAAACTGAAGTGGGTGCCGCCGGGATGTTCGCTGCCGAAGGCGCCGTTGTTGAACTGTCCGTACGGCGCGCCAGAGTTGATGGGCTCGTCGACATTCTTGGCTGAGCCCATCGCCGTGCGATCTTCGGGCTTGTTCACCGCACCGAGCGTCGAGCCACGAATCCAGGTGCGGTATTTCTGGTAACCGTCCCACGAGATTTCGCCAATGCAAAACGTGTTCGACGTGCCGTCGCGAATCTCGCCGATACTCACCTGCTTGTCTTCGAGCAGTACGCCGTCGGTTGCAAAACCGCCATGCGGCGTGAACGGGGGGGCGTGGCCGTACTGGGGCGGCGTTTGGAACGCGAGGGCGCCGCCAGCGCGCAGCGATTGCGGAATGGGGCCCAGCGGCCCCATGTTGCCCACGTAGTGCGTCGTATAGGTGTGTTCGCCGCTGCTTGTTTTGGGGCAAATCTCCAACGTGCCGCCGAGGTTCGAGCGCACTTCATTCTGGTTGGGGCAGAGAAAGGCTTCGACACGAAAGAGCGATACTTCGAGCTTGCGCGTGCAATCGGAATACGCGCCAAAACGAAAATCGAATTGGTCGTAGAGGGCTTGTTGTTCGATGTAAGGCAAGATCGCCACGAGCCAACTCAATTGATTGTCGGTCCGTCCGCCGACGGGAAACTTGCCGTAGCTGCTGTGATAATTGTGGGCGGCGAGGGTCAACTGCTTCAGATTGTTCGTGCATTGCGTCCGCCTCGCCGCCTCGCGCGCGGCCTGCACTGCCGGAAGGAGCAAAGCAACCAAAATGCCGATGATCGCGATGACGACCAAAAGTTCGACGAGGGTGAAGGCGATTCGCGAAGAGTTCTTATAGGGGCGGCAGCGCGAAGTCGAAACCATGGTCAGTTTCCGCTCGCGTTGTCCGTAAGGTTGATCTCGATCAACTCGTTGTCGCCGGGCTTCACGTCCACAGTGATGCCGCTCGTAGCGTAGCTGGCGTATTTTTCGGGGATGAGCGATTTGCCAAAGGCATTTTCCTCGGCATCGCTCACCGATGCCCCCGGTTTTTGAATTTCGTAGCAGGTGACGCGGACTTGATTCTGGCCGACCGGCGCGCCGTCGCCTTCGGTGGGCGTGGACAGAACAAATGTGCCGTCACTTTGGATTTGCGCGACTGCCGGTCGACCGGCCGAGGGTTGAAACATGACGCTGCCAAATTCGAGCGGCTTACCATTATAGCGGACAATGCCGCGTACTTCGCCTAACTCGCGCGTATTGCCGCAGCCGAGCGTCAATGCGAGCAATGTCAACGCCGCGCAACCGGCGCAACGCTGTTTACGGATAGTTAACAATTTCGCCTCCTGCGGCCGTTCCCAACGCCTTGTAGGTATTGCGTTCGATGTTTTCTTCCATGAAGGATACGCTGCCATCGCCGAACGCCACGACCATGCCGCCGGGATGATGGCTGCCCATTTCCAAGTGGTTAAACGGCACGCCGTCGCCCGTTCGGTTAAGGTGCGAGTTCGGCGGATGTTCCAGGATCTTGAAAGCGTACGAGCCGTAGGTTCCATCGCTCGACGTGCCGCCCAAAATCCAGGGCCGAACATTGCCGGGCGGTACGGCAAATGTACTGCCATTCACCGGGCGGTCGAGTTGCACAAATTCACAAAAGGCGAGTGTATTGCTCAGGCCGTCGCGTACATCGCGAAATTTGTGGAATTCGCCCCAGGCGAAAATTCCATTCTGCGGCAAACGCCCATGAGCGCCGTTGGTGATGGGGCCGCCGAACGAACGCGGTTTGGCGACTTGTGATGAATCTGCGTTGAACGTTGTCGAACCGCCAGAAACCGGCATCGACCCACCGACACCTTGGTAGCACGTGAGCGCCCCATTCTTGAACACGGCGGGATCGTTTTCGAAGAATGTGGGGTTGTAATAGCTCGGGCAGATATAGGTTTCGATGATCGTCCAACGTTGGGGTTCGTCAACCGAAGAGGCCGGTTCGGCCGTGGCCCTTGTCCTGGCGCTGGCGAAAGTAATGCCGTCGAGGTCCTTCATCGAGTCGTAAACATTCTGCTGTTCGATGTAGGGGAGGATCGCCGTGAAGAGACTATGCCGACGATGCGCGAGAGTTCCGATTGGAAAGGTTTCCTGGTAAGCCGTCGCGTAATTGTGCACGGCCAGCCCTAGCTGCTTCAAGTTGTTCGTGCACTGCGTACGCCGCGCCGCCTCGCGCGCCGACTGCACGGCCGGCAGCAGCAGCGCGACCAGAATGCCAATGATTGCGATAACCACAAGCAATTCAACGAGTGTGAACGCGGTTCGGTGGTTCCGGAAAGTCTGCGTATGTTTCATAGCTCGATTAGATCTGAGACAAGGACGACCCGACGAGGCGGCGGAATCGCGACCGAATAGTCACGACTTCTTAAATTAATATACCAAGCTAACTTCTTTCTTTCGATTCCACAATTTCAACGGCCGCCGCATCGCGCCGACCTCCCCAAGCTGACGAGCCCACAAATCAGCAATACCAGTGTCGAAGGCTCGGGGACGGCTTCCACATAGAGCGTGGGTTGCAGGGCCGGGGTCGTATGCTCGCTCGAGGCGAACGAGTGCACGTAGTTATCGCTGGGCGGGGCCGTCGTGTTGCGCACGACGATCAGGGTCGCCAGGTCGTTCGCATCGCGATCGCCTAAAAAGTTCCGCACCGCGACGCCGTTCGTGCCGGTGAAATCGACCGAGGCCGTCCGCCCAGTGAAGGTAAACGTGCCCAGCGAAGTCGCCCCGGCGAGCAAGCCGTTGCCATCGGTTGTATTGTTCTCCGGTGCGTTGTTCCAGTTAATGGTCGTTTCGTTCCACGTTTCGCCCGCGTTGCCGTCGGCCAGGCCGAAAACTTCAAAGGTCCAGTCGATGGTCGTGCCGCCCATTCCTTCGCCCGACTCGACGAACTCGAAGTGCAGCGACCCGGTGCGAATGGCCGGCGGCAGGCCGGCCAGGTTGTAGCGGAGATACGCCTTGCGAGAAAAGATCGGTGTGTCGTCGCCATTTTTTACTTTGACCAACGAACTGCCGCCGAAGTTGCCCGTGGGCACGTTGCCGTGCAGGTAAGAGTCGGCGTCGGCCGGCAGTGTGGCTAAAACAGCCCAAGCTGGAGCGGCCGCAGCAAGGAGGCAGATCCCGGCGATTGCCGCGATGACCCGGACCGCGCCGCGGTTGGCCATCTCGTTTGCTCGTCCGTCGTCCGCCATGACTGCTCTCGTGAAGTGTGCCCGTTTCACCCTGCCCGGTCGTTTACGCTTGCTCCAGCGTTGATGGTTCCTATTTGCGGCGGCGACGCGAGACGAGTCCCACCAGCCCGAGACCCAGCAGCAATGCGGAACTCGGTTCGGGAACGTTGGCCGTGCCGAACAAGCGAATGTCGTCGATGAAGATGTGCTTGCTGCCCGAACCTGAGTTGCTGTCGCCAAACGCCAGGCGGAACGAGATAACATCGCCGCCGTGGAACGTTAACGCGTCGCCAATCGTGCCGGTTGTAAAGGGGCTCGCCGCGCTGCCGAGCAGCGACTTCGTCGCGTCGTTGGTGATGTTGTGGTTGTTCGCCGAGGTCACGAGTGTCGAGAGCGTCGTCGTGTCGCTGATGCCGGTGCGGGAGTAGCCGCCGCCGTTGATGTCGGCCCACAGGTCGTATTCGGCGATCGTGCCAGCCGGCGCGACGCCGTCGAT
>JAGQOS010000257.1 GCA_020427265.1 Planctomycetales bacterium | reverse complement strand
CTGCTTCACACCGAATGCGACGTGTTCGAGTTTTTCGTTCCGATCGAGAAAGGGGGCGAATGCTGCTTCAATTTCTTGCTCAGACGGGCGGGCCATGGTCGTAGCTCCTGGGCTGGATCGTGCCAAAGGGTACAGCAGCACTTACTGCCGTTCACATGAAGACAAGCGAACGAGCTACCGATGCAGGGGCATGCAATCTTGGAGAAATGCCAACATTTCTTCCGACGGAGGGCGGCACATCGCGACCATCCGTACGATTGCCGTGAAAACACCCGTCTAGTTCGAGTCGAACTTAGCTGTAGCGTTTCCGGCGACGTTTCTCCGAGTGTATCCCGAGAAATGACGCTACACTTTCGTTGGATACGCACTAGGTCGCGAAGCGGCCTGGTTACTCGTCGTCCTCGTCGTCGCCCAGGTCGGCGAACGCCGATTCGAGCGCGGTCAGGTCGAGTTGCAAGGCCGGTTCCGCGGGCGGCGCGACTTCAATATCGGGGAGCGTGGGCGCCAGGCTAATCGTCCCGGTTACATTGATAGCCGTTTCTGTAGCGACGATCATGGCGTCGACATTGCCATGCGGACCGATGTTTTGCGCCAGGTTATCAGAAAAGTGCACGCCATCGACGCGGTCGAGCCATACGATGGCCGAGCTATCTACACCTGCCCCGTCGCCGTGGCCAAGCGGAGTTTGATGGGTGTCGACAAAGAAGTTTCCTTCGACCATCACGTTCGTGGCGTTCGTGATTTGTAGATTCACGCCGGCGACGCGTTCGAAGCGATTATTCTGGATGAGGATATTGCGATGCCCGTTCGCGTTCCAATCGGGATCGTCGCTGGAAATGGTAATGGCGCCGGCAAGAAACTGGTAGCTGAGCCCGTTGCCAACGTTCGCGGCGATGATCGTGTTGTTGGTGATCGTCAGATTCTCGGCGTAGGCGGATTCTCCCCAGTTTTCGGGCTCGGCGGCTACGAGGATCGCCGGGCGGAACGTCTGTTCGATGAGGTTGCTTTCGACAACGCCATGCGAACCCTTGGCGCGAATGCCGACCGCCGGCGTGTTCGTAATCACCGAATCGACCACGGCGAAGCCCGAACCGTCGCGATCGGGGCTGGCTGTCAAGTCGCCCTGGCTCACGGAGACCGGTGCATCGAGCGTTACGAGATGCGCCTCTTCGTAGCGGCCGTTCAATCGCAATTCGGGCAAATGCATATCGCGGATCAATGCCAGTTGGCTGGCCGCTATCGGGAGCGGTTCCACGGCGACCACCACTCGTTCTTCGATGACGTGATCTTCGGCCCGCAAGATGCGAATCCGATCGCCCGCCTCGTAAATCAATTCATCTTTCATGGCGATGGCAAGCTGATTGCTGGACGTCGGTTGGATGACCAGTCCAAACTCGCCATGGATGTTCACGCCATCGTCGGCGGTCGATTCGATCCGAGCACGTTCGATTCGCGGGCCCACCGACTCGTTGATGCTGCGAATGCCCGTGCCGTTGATCGAGCGCAATCGAGGTTGGGTGGCCAGCAGCGGTGTGGGGCCGGGAATGATGCGGACATCGACGAACTGATGGCCGCTTCCGCCCTGCGAGTCGATTCCCACGTTCGATCCCGAATACACCGTAACGCCGTCGAGCACGACGTCGGTGGCATCGGCCAGTTGGACAGAGAAGGGAACCATCCCGTCCTGACGTAGTGTAATGCGATCTCCCACAGACACCGGGTCGTTGTACGAGCGGTCGAACGCCACCTGATACCGATCGCCCTCGAGCCAAACAATGTCGGCCGCCGTACGAGGTAGCGTCTCGGCCTTGAGCAGGCCGGTTGACGGGTCGTGGATCAGGATGCGATTGGCATGGGGGTCGTTCGGCATCGGGTAGCCGGCATCGATTTCCACAATCGCCCAGGAGCCGTCGCCAGCCTGATCGACGATCGTTCCCTGAGTAAAGGGGAGTGGATCGTAGTCGATCGACAGCCCGCGCACCGTAACATGGTCGCTCTTGACGATCTTCAATCCAGCGCCGCCACCGCCGGCGATAAGAGCGACGCCGGCCGCATCGATTTCGAAATCGTCTTGGCGCCTGATTTCGATGTGCGCTCCGCGTTCGTTCTCTGGGTGGATGAAATAGGTTCCAGGGTCAATCGTTACCGAGGATTCACCGGCGGCGATCGCATCGTCGATCTGTTGTTGAATCGATCGCCCTGCGGCGCGGGCAATGGAGAAATCGGCTTCGAAATTGTCCGATGTTGGCGAGTCGCCTGGGCCAAAGGCCACGTAGATCGTATCGCCTGCCTGGAGGAACCCGATTTCGACATCGAAATCAATCGCCTCATCCAATCCAGCTCCGGCGCTGCTGACAAACACAGGGCGATAATCGTTGACATGCACGACGAGGTCGATTCCGTCGCCTTTGGAACTGCGTTTCGAGAGAAAGCTGTCGGCAATCGCATAGAAGCCGTCGCTGTCGACCGTATAGGCCGCGATGACAAAGCGATCGACGCCGTTGCCGGCCTTGCCGGCGGGCAACCCGGGGCGACCACCATTGGGTTTTAATCGCAAGGACCGATCGGGCATACTGTTGTTGGCCCGGTCGCCGTCGGCAGTCCAAAAGTTGCCGGCGTCTTCGAGCGGCAGATAGCTCGATGTTTCGCCCAGCCGTCCCGTATCGAGGTCGCCTTTGCCGCCCTTGCTGATCCAGTTGTCGGGAGCGTTCCAAAGGTACTGCCAGCCGTCGGTCAAGGGAGCGTTGCGGCTGTAGTCGTCGGCATAGTCGGCGATGATCTCGTAGCCATCGACGGCGAGCAGCCGTCGGTCTTCTAGGGCTTCACCGCAAAAGTGGGTCGATCGATTCGAAATGGGAGTCGGACGGGACGAACGACGGCGACCCTTTCCACGAACATCAACGCGTAGCCTCCTGCCCAGAAACGACATGTTGAACTCTCCCTGATCCCGCGCTAAGTCGTTGAGATTAATGGCCGTTGCGACAATTGCATCGGCCGGCTAGGACATGAACACCGATTGGCCTGCGGCTAGCCCGTCAGACGAAGGGCCCGCGATTTTGAATCGATAAAGTTTGCGTACATAGCCTAATTATCCTTAAGCGAGGATACAAGTAACCGACGCGGTTCGAGCACCGAAAGTGCAAAGATTAACCACCCTTTGACAAAGACACCCCCCTTTACGATGGGGTCAGCCAGTCATGGTTGACTTGGCGCGTGCAAGTCGGAAGCGAGTTGAGCCGCAGCGACACTCGCGCCGAGAGTTAGGCCCGTTCAGCCGGAAAGGCCAAGACTTCGCCGATCGACGCCACGCCCGCAGCGAGCATCACGAGCCGGTCGAATCCCAACGCTACTCCCGAGCACGGTGGCAGTCCGCGCTGCATGGCGGCCAACAGCTTTTCCGGCAGCGGTAGTGTCGGCAAGCCGCTTTCAACACGGCGTGTGGCTTCGCGTTGCATTCGCTCGCGCAGCTCGCGCGGGTCGAGCAACTCGCAGTATCCGTTCGCGACCTCAATACCCTGACAGTAGAGTTCGAATCGTTCGGCCACGCGGCGATCCACTGTCGAAAGACGGGCCAACGCTGCCTGGCTGGCCGGGTAGTGAAACACGATTTCCGGCGCCTCGTGTCCCAGATGCGGCTCGACGCGTTCGACAAGCACCAGGTTAAGCTGATCGTCGCGCGACATCGTCCGACTTGCCTCGGCGCCGACGATTTCTGCAGCGACCTCGCCAAGCGATGGGTCGTCAATCTCCAAGGGATCGAATCCCGCGTGATGGAGAAACGCATCGGAGTAGCTCGTACGATACACGTCGGCCGCTCCGAGCATCTCAGCGGCCAGGTCGGCCAGCAGCGCGATCCCTTGCTCCATGGTGTCGCCCGGCCGATACCATTCGAGCATCGTGAACTCCGGATTGTGCATCGGTCCCAGTTCGCCACGGCGGAAGCAGCGCGAAATCTGGTAAATCGGCGGCGCGCCCGCGGCCAGCAATCGCTTCATGTGCGCCTCGGGTGAACTTTGCAGAAACCAGGCCGGCGACGAGTTCATCGCGTCGCGCGCGTCGCCTGTGGGGTTGGCCGTGGCGATCGGTTCGATGTGCGTATCGAGCACCACTTCCGGGGCGAGCAGCGGAGTTTCGACCTCCAAGAATCCGCGATCATCGAAAAAGGCGCGCACTTGGCGCAGCAGCTTGGCGCGCGATTCCAGTTTCGACCAAGTGGCCGACGGCGATGGATCGATAGACATCGCAGCCATTTTATCGTGATGAAGGACGATCCACCCAAAGACTAACTTGCCAGCAGGCGCAGAACTCCGCTCATGCGCTTTCCGCTCCGAGGGTTGTTCCGCACCGGTTAGGCGTCTTCGGCCTTGGCGCGTTCGAGGTAGTCGCCGGTGCGCGTATCGACCCGGATATATTCACCCTGCTCGACGAATGCCGGGCACATGATCTCGGCGCCTGTTTCCACTTTGACCGGCTTGGTCACGTTGGTTGCCGTGTTCCCCTTGACGGCTGGTTCGCAATATTCGATTTTCAACACCACGTGGTTGGGCGGCGTAAGAGCGATTGGATTGTTGTTGTAGAGCATCAACTGACACTCCATGGCCTCTTTCAGATACTTCCAGGCGTCGTCAACTTGCTCCTCGGTCAGTTCGTACTGCTCGTAGGTCTCCGTGTCCATGAAGACGAAGGTCTTCGCCTGCTGGTAGAGGAACTGAGCCGTGATCTCGGTGATGTCGGCGCCTTCGAGGGTTTGCCCGGCCTTGTAGGTCCGGTCGAGGACAGTGCCTTTGAGCAGATTGCGCAGCTTGCACTTATAGAATGCAACACCTTTGCCCGGCTTGACGAAGTTGCACTCGATCATCAAAAACGGATCACCGTCGATTTGAACTTTCAAACCCTTGCGAAAATCGCTGGTATTATAAACTGACACGGTAGCTGTCCTTTTAGTCCTGTATCTTCTTCCGGCAAAAAAACGAGAATGGGCATTGTAGCGACTCCAGGCCGACCTGTCTTTAGCAGTGTCGCATCCGATGACAATTCCTGCTGGCGCGAGTCGCTGCGCCGTGCTTTTCGCGACTCGGGAGAATTGGGCGCGTTCCTGGGGCTTCCCAGAGGCTGGGAAAACCGTCTGAAGTCTGGCGACGCCGAATTCCCGCTCTTTGTCCCGCGCGAGTACGCGGCCCGCATGCGTCGGGGCGACCTCGAGGATCCCCTGTTGCGTCAGGTGCTGCCGCTCGCAATCGAAGACGCCAGCCAGCCGCTCGCCTCGCTCGATCCGGTGGGCGACGCGCAAGCTCAGCGCTTGCCAGGACTGCTGCAAAAGTACCGATCGCGCGTGCTGCTCGTTGTCAGCGGCGCATGCGCTATCCATTGCCGCTACTGCTTCCGCCGCCATTTCTCCTACGCGACCGCTCCGCATTCGCTCGACCAATGGGCGCCCGCGTTCGCCGAAATCGAACAAGATACCAGTTTGCGCGAAGTCATCCTCAGCGGCGGCGATCCCTGGATGCTTGTCGATGAACTGCTGGCGCGACTGATCCAGCGCCTGGCGGAAATCAAACACCTGGTTCGACTGCGCATTCATACCCGGTTGCCGATTGTCGTTCCGCAACGCGTGACCGAGTCGCTGCTGGCCGGACTCACTTCAACCCGGCTAACGCCGGTGGTTGTGATCCATGCCAATCATGCGGCCGAACTCGATGCGGAGACTTCCGCTTCGATCGCGCGATTGCGCGCCGCCGGTGTTACGCTGCTCAACCAGGCCGTATTGCTGCGCGGGGTCAATGATTGCTTCGCTTCCCAACACGCGCTGTGCGAGCGACTCGTCGATAACGGCGTGCTTCCCTATTACCTGCATCAACTCGACCGGGTCGCAGGCGCCATGCACTTCGAAGTGCCGATCGACGAAGGACGCAAGATTATGGCCCAACTCCGCGAACACCTGCCCGGTTACGCAGTGCCGCGTTACGTTCAAGAAATCGCGGGTGAAGCGCACAAACGCATTCTGGCCTGAGCTCGAAACGACAACGTTCCTTTGATCATTGCCATGAAGCGCATCGCTTGGCTAACGGACATTCACCTGAATTTCGTCGACGACGATCGATTCGACGAATTCTTGTTGGCGTTGCACGATTGCGATGCCGACGCCTATCTCCTCGGCGGTGACATCGCCGAAGCGCCAAGCTGCCTCTCGTATCTGGAGAAGATCGATCGGCAACTGGGGAAGCCGATTTATTTTGTGCTGGGAAATCACGACTATTATCACGGCTCGATTCCTGCTGTGCGCGAAGCTGCAACGGAGCTTTGCCGCCAGCGTCCGCTGCTTCATTTTCTGACCTCCGGCGTCGTCATTCCCTTGGCCCAGGATGTAGGACTCGTCGGGCACGACGGCTGGGCCGACGGCCGGGCGGGAAACTACGCCCAGTCGAACGTCATGCTCAGCGACTATCGGTTGATCAAGGAATTCGCGCCGATGTTCTTCGAACCTGCGGCGCGTGGCAAACTGCTTGCCGCGTTGGGCGATGAAGCGGCTGTGGCGATTCGGACATCGCTCCTCGTCGCACTCGAACGGTTTGAGCACGTCTATTTGCTAATGCATGTGCCACCGTTGCGCGAGGCATGTTGGCATGAAGGCCGCATTTCGGACGACGACTGGGCGCCACATTTTGTCTGTCAGGCGGCCGGTGAAGCGATTCTCGACTTGATGAGCCGGCATTCAACGCACAAACTAACGGTGCTATGCGGCCATACGCATAGCGACGGCGTTTGCCGCCCGCTGCCGAACGTCGAGATTCTAACGGGCCGAGCCGAGTATCGGTTTCCTGAAATTCAGCAAGTCTTCACGCTGGGAAAGGCGCCATGAAATACGCCATCTGCAACGAGACCTTCGGCGACATGCCATTCGACGATGCCTTCGCCATGGCCAAAGCCGCCGGTTATACAGGCATCGAGATCGCGCCGTTTACGCTCAACCACGACGCTCGCCAGATTACACCCGATCAGCGCAGTGCAACGCGCGAGTTGGCGGAAAAGCATGAGCTGGAAGTGG
>JAGQOS010000256.1 GCA_020427265.1 Planctomycetales bacterium | reverse complement strand
CACCGACATCGTAGTACACCTCGCTATCGTTCACGACGACGGTTGCGCCTACGTTCTGATTGCTCATCAGATTCGTACCGACGAACATAGCTTCTGTTTCGTCGTTGAGCATGACAATGCGGAACGAGTCGACAGCGCCCGCTGGCGCCTGTCTGTCGTGCACTTTGAGCAAGGCGCGCGAATCGGGGCCGGCGGCCGGAAAGAAAGCTCTGGCGCCGAGTGAATCGACCGCTTCGACATAGAATTGCACGACGGCCGCGGCGGCTTGTCCAGGGATGACACCTTCGTAACGGCTCTGCTCGATGAGTGTCATCGGCGTCGACTGCCAGCCCTGCCCATCGACCCGATACCAGAGTGTCGCATCGGCGACTCCTTCCGCGTCGCTTGCAGCGACCGACACGACCACATCTTCTCCACTGCGCGGAACGGTTGGGACATGCGAAAGTGCTGTAAAGGTTGGACCGATATTCACGTTGTAGCGAGAATTCACGGCACCCGGAGTGCCGCTGGACGAGGGGACGTCGAGCAGGAACGTTTCGGCGATGCGGCTCAAGTAGATACGTCCGTTGAGCTGATTCGAACCCGCAGCCCAGCGCGCTCGAAAGGAAAGCTCGTACTGCGTGCCGTTTACCGCGGCGACATTTCCAGACAGCGTGGTTTCGGCGTGGTTGTGTTGATGGTCTGTGGGCCCGCTTGCCGTAAGCTGAAGCACCGAGTTGGTGGGATCGTTCGGGTCGGGCACGATCTCACTCACATGGTTGCCAATCACGCGCCAACTCGTCGCATCGCCGGTGGAGAAATCGCCATTCTGGATCAATTCCACCGCGGCGCCGTCCGGATCCTCCACCAGATGGACATCGTCGATCAGCACCTGGCCGGTATCGAGCAGGCCGAAGATGAATTCGTGCCAAATCGTCGGTCCGGTATCGGGCCGCGCGGTTTGCCGAAAGGTAAAGGTCGACCATTCGGCGTGCGCCGCCTCGTCGCTGGCCTGCCAAGCTTCGGCTCGGCGATTGTCGGCATCGGGATCTCGCAGTTCGAGCGTGGCGCCAAAGCCATCGGCAGTTTCGGGCCAAGGGCCATCGTCGAAATAGCGAACTTCGTCGGCTGGATTGCCGTTCGCATCGCGCAACACGACCTGGTCGGAATCGTTCGCCAAAGCGCCATTGAACGGGCCGATCGCAGCCACGGTTGGATAAGTCGCAGCAAATTGCACCGGATCGTTCGTTACCACCAAAAACTCGCCGGCCGGTATCGTCGTACCCAAGGGGAAAGTGAAGCCGACGGCTTCATCCAGCATCCAGCCACTCACATCAACGTCGGCGTTGCTGCGATTAAAAAGTTCCAACCATTCGAGCGTGTTCTCCTCGAATGGCTGCCCAGCCTGAACGACGACTTCCGCCGTGAGTTCCGCCGCAAACGTAACATCGGCCGTTGGTTCTACGGTGAGATCGTGGAATTGATGCACTTCGACCGCCAGCACGTTACGCCCAGAGCGTAGCGCATCGAGCGGCAAGTCGATGCCGCCCACGAAGAGCGGCCCGGGCGTATCGGCAAGGGCCGACGTCGTGAATTCGACCGCGCCGGCCGGCATGTTCACGCGCGCAACTTCCTGGCCGTTCAGGTGAACAACGGCGCCATCGTCGACCAGCAAATCGAGCGTTAGAGCGCTCGCCTGGGCCGGGTCGTAGTTCAGATCGAATTCGGATCGAAAATAGGTTGTCGCCACGCCGCTGGGCAACGCGGTCTGCTGTCGCAAGCTACCGGACTGAAAATGAGACTGGATCTGATCTGCCGAAAGGGCATAGTCGTAGATCGCGACTTCGTCGATCAGGCCTTCGTGTTTCTGATGTGCCCCGGAGTAATGCCGGCCGATGTAGTAGCCGTCGCCGGGGTTGAGCGCCCACGCGCCGTTGGTTCCCATAGCCACGGGAAGCCATTGGCCATCGAGATTCACGCGTACGGTAAGCGTCGCTTCGCCGGCGCCGTTGCCGCCGGTTTTGGTAACAACGGCGTAAATCGGTTTGCCAAAGTGGTCTGCGCCCAGGTCGACAGAAACGTTTGCGCCCGTGACGCCAGCACCGTTGATCCCCAGGCTATTCGTGGTATCGATAAACGTGAGTAGTGGACTGCCGTTGGACGACGCGTTGTTCGAAAACACGCCGGACCATTGATTCACGTTGTCGTGGACGAGCCAAGCCTCGATCGTCCAATCGCCGGCAAACGGGTTACCTGCGGGAAGGGCGTTCAATCCACTTCCCGAGACCTGGGTTCCGGCGACCGTTTGCAGGCCGTTGAAGACAGCCGCCAAATCGCTATCACCCACGAGCCCTGCCGCCGACTCTTCGAGATTCTCGTACAGGCCGTCCAAGGCGTCGCCGGCCGCGCCCAGGTTCTCGGCCGCAGCAACTCCCGCCGCTTCGCCCAGCCGCCAATACCCCACGGGTTGATCTGCAAGCACGGTCTGGTTGTAATCGCCAAAATCGCTCGACGCGAGAACACCCGAACCGGCCTGCCAGGCCTGGTCGTCGAAATCGGGGTCGCGCCAGGCAACGCCTTGATCGGTATTCGATGATTCGTAGCGCCAGGTTCCGTCGAACGCGATGAATTCCGGCTGATCGGTTACCTCGGCAATTGCCGGCTGGGAGCGACCGTGATACGAGATTTCGTTGATCACGATTTCATCGTGCAATGCAAACTGGTTCGGCGCGTTGGGCGTGGGCATCGACGGCGCCAGCCAGGCATTGCCGTACTCGGTTGATCGCGCTCGCCCCTCAGCCCCTACGGCAAGGGCATCGATCAGTTCACTGCGATCCGGTGTCAGGAGATAGAGCCGATCGCCAGCCGCCGGCCGGAAACCGAGCGTCGTTTGCGTATAGGCGACAAACTCGCCTGAGTCGAGCACGCGAGCCGGCAATGCAAATTCGCCGGTCGCAATCCCGTCGCGCTGCAGGACAACGCCGGTCAGATCGACCGGAGTTTCACCGGTATTCATGATCTCGACGTAGAACTCGGCGCCCTGAAATGTTTCGGTGAATTGCAGGGCGCGCGTGGGGCTGGGCACGGACAGGCTGAGACGTCCGGTCAGGTTGGGCCGAATGAGGAAATCGGGATCATTCTCACCGACGTTGAGCCCCTGAATCGCCAGGACGTTCTCACCCGCCATCAGCTCGTTTAAGTGCGGCGTCAGGTCGATCGAGGCGCGAGCCGGTCCGGCGAGCGGCTGTCCTGTGCCGCCCGGCACGGTATTCGTCGGAGTGTGGCCCGCCGCGAGAAAATGCTGTTCGATCTCGACAGGCTCGAGCGCTCGCGAATAGACGGCGACTTCGTCAATGCGCCCATCGAACTTCTGATGCTGGCTGCCGTAGTGTCGACCGATAAAGTAGGCATCGGCCGGCGCGAGGGTCCACCCGACGTTCGTACCGCTGGCCACAGGCAGCCACTCACCGTCGACGTTGGCGTAGACCGAAAGATTGGCGGCCTCGGGATCGTTTCCGCCGGTCTTCGTAATCACCGCGTAGACCGGTTTGCCAAGATGGTCGGGTCCCAGGTCGACGGCAACGTTATTGGCCGTAACACCGGCGCCGTTGATGCCCAGGCTGTTCGACGTCCCGATGAACGTCATTAACGGCGCGCCGACCGTTCCCGCATTGTTCGAAAAGATCCCAGACCACGAATTGATCGCGTCGTGAACTAGCCAGGCCTCGATCGTCCAATCGCCGGCAAACGGGTTTCCCGCAGGCAACGCATTAAGACCGTCGCCCGACACTTGCGTGCCGGTGGCGTCCTGAACACCATTGAATTCGACGGCCGCATCGTCGTCGTCGACCAACCCGGCCGCGCTGCCGCCATGGTTTTCGTAAACGCCATCGAGCGTCGCTCCGGCCGTTCCTCGGTTGACGGCAACCGCATCGTCCGGCGATTCCCCCAGACGCCAATAGCCGACCGGGGCGGCGGCCATAGGATCGAACGTTGCCAAGGTGGCGTCTTCGTAGCCAACGAAAGTCGGTTCCGTCGCGGCGGCATTCCACAACGGTTCGCCTGCCGGCGCGTTGCGCCGCGCAACTTCTGCGCCGTTGAGATAGGCAACGAACCCATCGTCGTACTGCAGATCGAGTGACAGCTGGTCGATCGCCGCGGCATCGTCGAGCGTAAACTCGGTGCGAATGAGGGCCGAGGAATTCTGCCCCAACATTTCGGCTTCCAGATCGCCAAGGGGATCGATGGCACCGCTCGACGGAAGTAAGCCGGTCGTGTCGTAACCGACGCCTGTTTCTCGTTGTGTCCACCCCGCCGCGAGCGCATCGAAGTCGGCGGAGTTCCAGTCGAGCGGTCGATCCTGTTCCGCTGCCGGAACCAATACATTTGCCGGAACTCCATCTTGAACCAACGCACGATACTCGCGCGGCGCCGTGTCTAAGTCTGGGAAATTGGCCGCGCCGGGCGTTCCGCCAATCTCTAAACTGGCTCGCCAACTAGCGGCGCTTTCGACATCGTCGAATTGGCCAATCCGCGACAGGCTGGCCCCGGAACCGTCGGCGCCGATCGGCCACGGCGCCGTGTCGGCGTATTCCAAGCGACTCATTCTGCGAAGCGTGTGATCGAACAATTCGAGCGTTTCGCCGCCGTTGGCCAGTTGACCGAGAAACGGTCCCAGGACCCCTTCGATGCCGTATGCCAATTCGACTGCCGCCGGATCGGCCGCAATCACCAGCGGCGTACGTCCGTGGATTACGGTTCCCGCGGGAAACTCGTACTCAACTCCACCGTTGATCGCCCAGCCTGACAAATCGACGTCGACCGAGAGCGCGTTGTAGATTTCAACCCACTCGCCGGCAGCGTTTCCGTCGGCTGGATGGTACATGATTTCGTTCCAAACGACCGTGCCGTCGAGTAGTCGGCGCGATTCGAGCAACTCAGGCGCCAGCGACATCTTGCGCATACGGAAACGGTGATAGCGGCGAAATCGACGCATGAACCAACTTCAAGAGGTTGAAGCCCAGGAGAATAGCGCACGCGGCCAGTGCGTGTGTTAATTACCCAACTTAGAATACCGAGCCCCAACGCCGAGAGCAAATATTCGCCCCGATGCGGCGGGAGCCTGCAAGAGCCGTGCAGCGTCTTGATCCCGTGTCGCTGTAGTTCATCGCCAAGGACCAAACGCGAATGTCCCAGGCCCAATTATCTTCGTGTCTTGGGCATTGATCATTCGGACTTCGTCTATCTCCCTGGTAATTGGGCATGCGAATTTCGTCATTCTTACTGATTACCGCACCGCATCGAGACATAACCCACGGCGACAGGCACTAGCGGGCGGATGGCCGCAAGAACTATAATCGATAGCTGGTTCGTCCTGGGACCGGGGCAGAGCTTATTTCGAGCGATTGCAGATAAAGGCGCAATGTCATGCCGGTGTTGATGGAACTTTCTCGCATCATTATTAGTGAAATCAACGATCAGCAGGTGATTTATTTGCGCGAAGTCGAAGGCGACCGCACATTCCCTATCCTGATTGGCATCTTCGAAGCGACAAGCATCGACCGTCGCGTCAAGCATTACCCTTCGCCGCGACCGTTGACGCACGACTTGCTGGTCGGTGTTGTCGAGAGCTTGGGAGCGGAAGTACAAGACGTGGTGATCAGCGAGTTGCGCGACCATACCTATTACGCGCGTCTGCGTTTGCGGTTCGAGGGCGAGTTGATCGAGGTCGATGCCCGGCCATCCGACGCCATCGCCGTAGCTGTCACCTGCGATCCGCCGGCGCCGATCTATGTCGCGGAAGAAGTAATCGACGAAGTGCTGCGTAATTCCTAGACGACCGCCCGGCCAACGTCCGCAGTGCGAACTAGAAGCGTTCTTTAAATATCGGCATCGGCAAAAGCGGCCTGCAACACAGCCAAGCCTTTTTCGCCCGCATCGCCCGCCACGATCACATTCACGCGCACTTCGCTCGTATTGATCAACTCCACGTTGATGCCCGCTTCGGCCAGAGCGCCGAACATGCGCACGGCAACTCCAGTGTGGCTGCGCATTCCGATACCCGAAACCGAAAGCTTCGCCACCTGTGGGCTGCTGGTCACCGAAGCGCAACCGTCGCGCTTGGCGACCTCTTCCGTGGCAGCGAGCGCCGCGTTGAGTTGATCCTTAGGCATCGTGAAGCTGATCGACGCCGTTCCTTCTTTTCCGAAACTCTGCACGATCATGTCGACCATCACGTTGGCCCGCGCCACAGTCTCGAAGATATCGGCGGCAATACCCGGCTTGTCGGGCACGCCGGATACGGTAACGCGCGCCTGCGACGTGTCGACGCGCACGTCGTCGATGGCCAAGCCCTCGATCGAGTCGATCGCGCGTAAACGTTCAACGACCGCCGAGATATCGGCCTCGCGCGCGGCGGCGGCGGATTGCGCGGGGTCGTTCACTTCGGTCGGCCGCTTGTGCAGCTTGAAGGCGGAGTGAACGGCATGGAGCGCCTCGCGGCATTTTTCCCGCGCCACGAGCGCCGAAATTTTGATTTCGCTCGTCGTGATCATGGTGATGTTGATGCCGGCATTGGCCAGCGCGCGGAACATCTTGTCGGCCACGCCGGTCTGCTTGGCCATGCCAAGGCCGACGACCGAGATTTTCGATACCTGATCGTCGTGCGTCACCTTCGCCGCACCGAGCGAAGCGGCCAGGCCATCGAGCACGCGGAGCGTGGCAGGCAATTCGCTTCGCAGTACGGTAAAGGAGATGTTCGCCCTTCCGGCAGCACCGACGTTCTGCACGATCATGTCGACCGTAATGTTACGGGCCGCAATCGCCGAAAAGATCGCCTGGCTGACGCCAGGACGGTCGGGCACATCGTCGATCGTGATTCTCGCTTCGTCGCGCGTCATAGCGCAGCCGCTTACCGGGCGCGTGTCGGATTCGGGCGAGGGAACGATCATCGTGCCGGGCACATCGCTGAAACTGCTGCGCACATGAATCGGCACGTTGAACTTCTTGGCGAACTCGATCGATCGATTATGCATCACACCGGCGCCGAGGCTGGCCAGTTCGAGCATTTCATCGTACGCCACCTGCTTGACCTGCCTCGCTTCGGGCAACAGGCGCGGATCGGTCGTGTAGACACCGTCAACATCGGTATAGATCTCGCAG
>JAGQOS010000255.1 GCA_020427265.1 Planctomycetales bacterium | reverse complement strand
GTGAGCGAGGCGTTTCGCTTGAATCATAGGGGAAAGCTCGAAAGCCTTATGCGACGCTACGCTGGCCGCGCGGCCATCGGCCATGTGCGCTACGCCACTTGTGGCTGCGATGACTTGAGCTACGCCCAGCCGTTCGAGAGGCACCATTTACAGAAGCACAAATGGTTCAGCTTCGGTTTCAACGGGCAATTGGCCAACTACCTCGATTTGCGCCAAAGCTTGATCGACGTAGACGACTATCACCTGGCGCGCGAGACCGATACAGAAATCATCATGCACGAGATCAGTCGCGAGCTTTCGGGGCATGGCCGCACGCCGCTGATTGACGTGATGCGCAAGATTAGTAGCCGTTTCGATGGCGCCTACAGCCTGGTGTTGCTCAATGCGCTGGGTGAAATGCTGGTGGCGCGCGACCCGCTCGGAATCAAGCCGCTCTGCTACGCCATTGAAGGGCGTTTATTCGCAGCCGCCAGCGAAAGTGTGGCGCTGTTGAACCTTGGCTTTTCACCTGAGAATATCAAGTCGCTGCTGCCGGGCCAGGCAGTCGTCATCTCTGATGGCAAATTGGAAATCCATCAATTTGCCCATTCTGGAAGCACGGCGCACTGCTTCTTTGAGTGGATCTATTTCGCCAACGTTGCGAGCACGCTGGATGATCGCAGCGTCTATCTGTCGCGCACCGTGTTGGGGCACGAATTGGCGCGGCTAGAAACCCTCGAACTCGATGAAGATACGATCGTGGTTCCTGTTCCGGATACCAGCAAAGCGGCCGCCGACGCCATGGCCTATAAGCTGAACGTGCCGAGTGTCGAAGGCTTGATTCGCAATCGGTATTCCGGCCGCACGTTCATCGAAGGTGGCAAGGATCGACGCAGCCGGGCTCAGGCCAAGTACACGCCGCTGCGCGAAGTGCTTGAAGGCAAACGCGTTTTGCTGGTCGAAGATTCCATCGTGCGCTCTACGACCATGAAGGCGCTGCTCGGTCGACTTCGCGACGTGGGCGGCGCCAAGGAAATCCACGTACGCGTCGCGTGCCCGCCCATTGTGGCGCCGTGTTTCTACGGCATCGACATGTCGACGGTGAACGAACTTTTCGCACCGGGTTTCATGCCCGACGGCCGACAGACGGAAGAAGTGCACCAGGCAATGGCCAAGGCGCTGGGGGCCGATTCGCTTCGTTATTTGCCGGTGGAATCGATCGCCCGCGCCATCAAAAAGGATACCGACCAGCTTTGCCAGGCCTGCATTACAGGCCACTATCCCACGCCGTGCGGACAGAAATTGTACCAAATCGCGATGGATCAAGATGCCTCGGGAAATGAACCGCAGCGCACTTACGAAATTGCCGAGGGTGTCCGTTAGCACGACGGCCATTTCGTCTTAGCGGCCGCGCTCAAGCGTTTATGGCTTGATGAACTCGCAGCGATAAACCGGCAACCCGGCAAGCCGAGTGCGTCGTTCGAAATGTGTGCGATAATCGAGAGTATGGTCGGCGGCTTCTTCGTCGACCGGATGAGGCCCGTCAAGCTTGGTCGCCTCGTGTATCAATTCGAGCGAGGGCCGATAATACTCCTCCACGTCGGTCCAGAAGTGCAGGCGTCCGCCGGACCTTAGCACACGCTCGACGTTTCGCAAGAATGCTTCGTTCATTACCCGACGTTTGTGATGCCGCTTTTTCCACCAGGGATCGGGAAAATAAACGTGCACTGCGACAGCGGCCTGCGGTGGAATCCATTCGGCGAACAGTTTCAGGGCGTCTCCGCTGATAACGACTGCGTTTCGCCGCTCCTTCTTCGCCAATCGCGAGGCGGCAAATCGGGCGTATTTGCGCGCTACCTCAATCCCGAGAAAATCGTGATCCGGAAAAACTTCCGACGCGCGCTGCAGAAACAAGCCCTTGCCCGTACCGACTTCGATTTCCAACGGAGCCTTTCGCAGAAACAATTCCTGTGCTGACCAAGCATCGGGAAGCTCCTCGGATGTGCGAAAATTGTGGGTCAGGTCGACTTGCTTATCGACTTTAGGAAGCGATCGTCGCCCCATAACACGGATCCCTAAGAGCGAATGCGAGACGAAATGTCCGTGGTATGCGGAAAATCGGACGAGTCGCCGGCCAGGTGCTACCGGCTATTCCAGACTCAAGCAGATGTCGGGATGGAACCGACCGGCAGCGGAATGCCCTTGAGCTTGCCTTCTACAACCATCGCCTCATCGACGAACCCCTGGAAACGAGAAACGATCATCGCTCCGGGACGAGCCTTCACTTTTTCACCCATGATGACCAAGCGGGAACCGGGTTGCACGACGCCGCGAAACCGCACTTCCTCTAGGCCACCAAATCCCACGACCTCGGCGCCAAGCAGGTCGTTCCTTTGGGTATGGTAAGAACAGAGCTGCGCAGCCGCTTCGCACATCATCACGCCAGGCATGAGCGGCATGCCGGGCATGTGGCCGCGCACCCAGAATTCGTCGGGCCCAATGTCTTTGTACCCAACACAGATTCCGCGTTCGGCATCATCGAAAATAATGGCCGTGAGCTGCTCAAACTCGAAACGCTGCGGATTGTACTTCCGGATCTCGTCGATGTCCGCAACAACATGGTTGAAGTCGAGTTCACCGAAATCGATGATCTGATTCTTCACAGACATGGTCGCGACTCCGCGTAACAGAAATACAAATCCCAGTGTATCTAGCTCGTCGCCCGGTGGCTCTTGCCAAGCGGAACGACCGTGGCCCCGATCAGTCTCAAGTGCGGAGACTGCGCCGCTTCGATTTACGAGCTTTCGCGTTGGCAGGACGCTTGCCGTGATTGGCTTTCTTTAATTTGCGATGCGGTTTCGCCATGAAACACTTCCCTTCAAACCGGATAAACTGCCAGGACCTACCGGCCCTGAAAAGTATCGAAACACAGAGGTTACCAATTATTTCCCTATGGCGAAAGGTCTGCTCCCCCGACTCTCAGCGAATTGGTAGCCGCGAGATGCGAAAAAGTCACGCTTTTCGACTCGCCGGAGCAACCTCGGCGGAATCGTGCAGCCGGAAAACGGGGGAGTCGGTCGGAATTCCGAACTCCTCGCTGGGTCGCGGCGCCTCGTCGTTTTCCGCACGCTTGCAGGTCGCCCATCGCAACAGCGCCGGCAAAACGACGAGCGACGAAATCAAACAGCAGAAAACGCCAATCGTCAACACGCGTCCGAGGCTTTGCAGGCCTCGATGGTCCGCAATCATCATGCTACCGAACCCAACCATCGTGGTAAGGCTCGTTAACAAAATGGCGGTCGCCGTGCTCCGGCTCATGCGGTACGGCCCGCGATGCGCTCGAAAATCGTGCAAAACATGAACGCCATCGTCGAGACCGATGCCCAATATCAAGGGCAGCACGATCATATTAGCCGGGTTCAGCGGTATCGCCAACCATCCCATCAGGCCAAACATTTGCAGCATCCCTAAACCAACTGGCACCAGCGCCAACAGGGCGAAGCGCAGGCTTTGAAAGTCGAAAACGAGCAACATCATCACGCCGATCAACGCGTAGAGCGCGGCATGGAGGTAGCTTTCGATCATTTGTCGAGACGCTTCGTAGGTCTGCAAAGGCTTGCCGGTCGCGCGGGGATCGACCTGCCGCACCTGCTGCACAAACTTTTCGAGTTCGTCCATGTCCCAAATGTCGGCCTTGCTATAGACCTTGATCAAATGCCGGCCGCTCTCGCCAATGAATCGCGACACCAGGCTTGCCGGCAAATCGCTAGTTGTCGGTGGCTCGATCGAAGCCGAATTTCGCAGGCGGACGAGTTGGTCCGCCAGATCCACAGCCAACCTCTTTTGGTAGGCTTGCAGCGCGGCGAAATAGGCCGAGGACTCTTCCTTGCCGTTGCCGATCTTGCGGGAAACTTCATCGATGCGAGCCACTGCAGCATGCGTGGGATCGTCGGCTGCGAGCGACTGCGATACGCCGGCGAGAATCTGCAACATCTCTTGCGGCTGATTGATCGGAATGACTGGCGGCGTTTTGTCAAACCCGGCCAGCCGGTCTCGAATCTTCTGGATCATCGTCGACTTGCCGCTGGTAGTCGACGGCAGCATCGACACGATCTCTTCCGTTCGCTCGACCGATGGCAGCGACTCGAACTCCTGCTTTCGCTGTAACAACTGCGCGGGTGATTCAGCAAGCGAAAGAGCATACCAGACGCTTTGATCGGTACGCTCCAAAAGCATCTCTTCCAAATCCACGCTTTCGAGTCCAACCGGTTGCAAATTCAGCAAATTGTGGTCGTAAATGAGCGATGGCAAGGCGACCGCCAACAAAAGAGTCGCTGCAACTCCGGCCACAAAGGTCGAGCGAGGCATCCAATAGGGAAGGCCGAACCAGCGATCGACCGGCAGCACGCGCTGAACAATCGGCCCGGTGAATCTACGATCGCTCAGCAGCAATAGAACCGGCAAGACCGCCAAAGCAGCCAGAACACAGAGCAGGACACCGCCGCCGGCAATGATTCCTAGTTCGGCCACACCGGTGAATTTCGTCAAGCCCGCAGCAAAGAAGGCGAACGCCGTGGTAAGGCCTCCCGTCACGATTCCAGGCCCCACCTGCTCGCTGGCGGCGACGAGCGCCTTCTCGCACGTTGCATTTTCCGCGCGCAGGGACTGGTATCTGGCTAGGTAGTGAATTCCAAAATCGATCCCCAAGCCGATCAAAATAATGCCGAACGACATACTCAAAATATTCAGGTGCCCGACAGCCAACGTAAGATAGCCGACGGACCAGGCCAGCCCTATCACGAGCGTGGCGACCGCCAACAGCGGCCGTCGCATGCCGCCGAATCCCGCAATGAAGAGCAGGGACACGCCGACAAGCGAAATGCCGCTCGCCCGCAGCGTCGCGCGCTGGCTCGCGCGCATTTCATCATTCTCCATCACCGGCAAGCCGGTTAACCCGATCTCAACGCGCGAATGCTTCCGCTGCAGGTCGCTGAGGATCTGTCGTAATTGGTCGATCGCACGACCGCCTCGATCGAACCCATCGTCTGCAAGATTCAGATGCAGCAGGACGATTCCCAATCGATCGTCGTCGGCCAGCAGGTAGGAAGTGTCGTCTACCGGCGCGACGTGAGCATTTCCTGGCAACGCCCACGGTGACTCGTATTCGGGTCGATTCGACAAGGCCGCGGACAGGTTGTTGGCGTGCCGACGCATCGCCTGCAGCGCCGCTGTACGGGTTGGCGGGTCGGGGCTTTTAGCCGCCTGTGTCAGGCCAAGGAGAAGACTTCCGAGTTGTAAGCGCGACCAATCACCTTCAAGTACTGGCTGCGATTGGGAGAGAAAACCTTCAATCTGCTGTAGCTCGTCCTGAGCCAGGTAATAGAGTCCTTTGCTCTGCAACCTACTGGTGTCGATCTTCCATAACACGTCGCGAAAATACTTTTCGCGCAGGGTCAGTTCGACGGCGATGGCATCGACCGCCTCGACAACATCGTCCTTGTTGTCCGCGGAAACGACGACGACAGCGTCGTCGTCTTCGCCAAAGTCGCGCACAAAGTCGATCCAAAGTTGGTTATAACCGCTCTTGGGGTTTAACAAGTCCAACCGACTCGTGCGCAGCTCGATCGACGTCGCCCCCAGAAACAGACTGCCACCTGCCAAGGCCAGGAAAACAGACAGCCAAATGCGCGGAGCCTTGCACGCAAGCCGGGCCAGGCCCGCCAACGGCCGCGCCAGGAAAGAAGGGTCGGTCGTCTTTGCCTGCGGAGGAAGCACGTCGACAGCGTAAGAGAGCGGAAGGAGACTGAATTAAGCGGGTTTGCCAGCAAGCCACGAGGGGCGTCAATCCTAACCCGATTAGAACGGAGCAACAAGCCGAATCGCCGCACACAACCCGTTGCCAGCAAAGGCCTTATCTGGCAATTTGCCGGTTAGTCGAGAGTCGATTACCCAAAGAAAACTGGCGTGTTCGGGCAGACGCGCGAGGCGTTTATGGTTCGAGCCCCAGCAATCGCCGAGCGTTGTCGCGATAAATCTTGTGGCGAACTTCGTCGGGCAATTCGATCGAATCGAGCAGTTCGAATTGCGGCACACCCTGACCATTGGCCAAATAGTCGGTGCCAAAAAGCAGGCGGTCGGCGCGACGGATAAGAAACTCTCGGCCAAATGCCGTATCGCGGCGAATAGCATTCGCACCGCTGCCGGCGGAAAGGTCGCCGAAGATGTTGGGATACTTTTCCATCAGCCGATCAATGGCGCCTCCGGGCGCAATCGCGGTTCTGGGATACCCGCCCAATTGTGTCGCCGTGACGTCGCCGGAGATCGACGCCCACCATCCTTGCGCATGGCCAATAAAATTCACGTTGGGATTTTCGCGCAACACTTTCTCCAGGCCTGGCAATCCCGGCTGATCGGTATTCCGCGCGTCGTCCATGTGAAAGAGGATTGGCAAGCTCACTTCGCCGCAAGCTTGAAACACTTCGAGATTGCGCGGGTCATCGATCGGGCCACCCCATTTATGCTCGCCAAATCCCTTGGCGCCGGCGTCGACGTAGCGTTTAAGTATGTCGACCATGCCCTTGCGCCCGCCTAAATTGATCGTTCGCGGGTCGACACTGCAAAACGGGATCAGCCGGTCTCGATGCGCCGCGGTTTGCTCCAGCACCCACTGTGGCGTGATCGGATAAAACCACGACTCGGGTGAGATTAGCGAGAGGACTACCGCTTGCGATATCTGATGCGCATCCATCCAACGCAACATCATCTCCGGCGTGAGTGGTCCGCGCGAGTTCCAGGGCTGTCCCAAGTGCACGTGAATATCGACAAATCGTCCGGCAGGAAACTTGCCTTGCTGCTCGCCGGCCTCCGCCGACGCACCGGTCCAGGCCGGGGCCGCACAGGCGGCGGCGACTGCCGCCGCTCGGCGATGGAAAGAACGCCGCGTACAATTCTCATCTATCCGCATGGTATCCTTCCTCGCCTTATTTGCCGTTTATGTACGTCCGCGTCGTCTACTGCGTCATTAAATAGGCCAACAAATCCGCCATGGCGCGTCGATCGAGCTCCTTCTCCAACCCCTCGGGCATAATCGACAACCCGGTGTCGTTGAGTTCCTCCAGGTCGACGCGCAAAAACTCGTCGGTCGCTCCTTCGGCGCGCCGCAGCGAG
>JAGQOS010000254.1 GCA_020427265.1 Planctomycetales bacterium | reverse complement strand
CATCCGGCGCCTGCTACCACGGAGACCGGCGGGTCTGAGCGGCGGTGAAGCGCAGCGCGTGGCGCTGGGACGCGCCCTGTCGTTCCGGCCGCGCGTGTTGCTTCTCGATGAACCGCTTAGCGCGCTAGACGAAGAAACGCGCGAGGAGATGTATGAGCTGCTGCGCCGCGTGCGGGTATCCACCGGCGCCACCGTCTTGCATGTAACGCACAACCAACGCGACGTCGATGCTTTGGGTGATCGAGTCTTCGCGCTCGAGGACGGGCGGATCGTCGAGCGATCACAGGAAAAAGAGGCGAGTTCTGCGACAGAAGACAAGGATTCTAGAGGGTGAATATGAAAATATGCGTGCAATGGCTGGCTCAGCTTCGTGATGCAGCCGGAAAGGCGGAAGAAACCGTCGAAGTTCCCGATGATCTGACACTGGCCGATTTGCTCGATCGCTTGGCCTGCGATGCTGAAGGCGCGCTCGGCGAACTCTTAGATGGCGGATCCGCCGGCGCTGGGCGACGCTTCCTGCTGGTTGTGAACGACGCGACCGTAGGGCCGGGCGCGGCCGCGACTCACATCTTGCAAGAAGGGGATTGTGTCGCGTTACTGCCGCCCATTTCTGGCGGATAAGGTCGACTGGCAATCCGGTGAGTTTCGCACGCGGCATTTTCGGTTTTGAAACGGCAAAAGGCCCTTGGAATGATTGAGCTACCACAACTCGGCGACGATGAACGAGCACGTTACGAATGGCAGATGTGGACATCGGGGCATGGCGAAGAGGGGCAACGGAAGCTGAAGCAGACAAGCGTTCTCATTTCGCGGATTGGCGGCCTGGGCGGAACGGTTGCCTATTATCTGGCGGCGGCCGGTATCGGCCGCCTCGTACTCGCCCATGCCGGCAATGTGAAGCCGAGCGACTTGAACCGGCAATTGCTCATGACCACCGACTGGCTCGGCAAGGCTCGTGTTGAGTCGGCCGCACGTCGTTTGCAAGAGTTGAATCCGTTTGTCGAGATCGAGACGGTCGCAGAGAATCTCTCGAATGAAAACGCTAAGCGCCTAGTCGGTTGCGCCGATATCGTGGTCGATGCCGCGCCGTTGTTCGCGGAACGTTTCGCCATGAACTCCGCAGCGTTTCGTCAAGGTAAACCGATCATCGAATCGGCGATGTACGATTTCGACGCGCAGTTGACGACCATGATCCCTGGCCAAACGGCATGCTTGGCATGCTTGGTGCCAGAGAATCCACCACAGTGGCGTCGAGAATTTCCTGTTTTTGGCGCTGTCTCGGGAACCATCGCGGCCATGGCCGCGCTCGAGGTGATTAAACTCGTAGCTGGGTTCGGCGAGACACTGGCCGGAACCATGTGCCTGGCCAATTTGCGGACAATGGAATTTCGCCGCATCGCGATCCAGCGCGATCCCAACTGCCGCGTCTGCGGCGGCCAAGAGCCGAACGCTAGCTAGGTCAAGCCGGTTTATGATGTGCCGTTCGCGGCAACGGTGCGCGAGCCGTTTCCCGGCCAAAACGACATGACACTTACGTTGCTACGCGCTAGTTCGCTTAGTGTGGCTGCCAAACGAGAATTTCGCCTTTTCCGGGTACGGAACAGTCGCCCGAAAACAGTTGATAAACGCCCGCCGCGGCGGAAACCGGCAACGAAACGCCCAGTCTATTCAGTTGCCGCGCAAACAGCGTTAAGAAGCCGGGGTTGTAGTCGCAGGAATAGCGAAACGTGGGTAGCAACTTGAGCGGCAGCATGGAGATGATCGTGCCGCGCACCATCCACGCGCCGGTGCGGATCTCCGCCCCCGAAAGCATGACGATATTGCCGCCCTTCATCTGCAGGCCGCCGAAATCCTTGACGACGCCACCGACGACGATCGTCCCTTTCTTCATGCGCATGCCGGTCTCTAAGCCGGCACAGCCGTCGATCAGGATCGTGCCGTTCTTCATGCCAACCGTGGCGCCGCGATAGGCCGCGCCCACCTGGCCTCCGGCGTCGCCGCGGACATGGATCAATCCGCCTTTCATTTCGGCGCCCACCCAATCTCCGGCGCTACCATGCACGTCGATCTCGCCGCCCTTCATCAGCGCGCCCAAATGCATGCCCGTATCGCCATGCACAACAAGGCGTCCGCGGGTCATGCCTCGGCCGAGCCATTTGACTCGTTTCAGGTCGCCGTGCAGTTCCACCTGATCGCTACGCTCCCCTTCGACTTCGAAGAACTCGTCGATCCGAAACGTGCGTTTCCCAAGTTGAAGCTTCAGCGCGCGGATCTCGTCGTGCGGAAGATCCGACAATACATCGGGCGTGATATTCTCCGCTTCGAGCGGCACGTCGGGTGTTTGCTTCAGTCTTAGCGTCACCTGGCTCATCATGTACTCACATCGATGCATTCGCTGATTTCAGGCCGTTCGATTCGATGCATTTCCACCGGATAATTCTCGAACGACATGGTGTAGGTTTCTTCAAAGAGGGGTCGCAAAAAGTCTTCGATTTCGCGATCGAACGAAGGCTGCACGAGAAATTCGCGCCCTTCGGGTGTGGCCCGAATATCGCCTTCTTCAATGACGATCTCGCCACCCTTGATCACATAGCGAGGATGGCCAAACATACGGGCAATGTCCTCGTCTTCGTCGTAGACCACAACATCGGCATCGGCGCCGGCGCCCAGATGCCCCTTGTTCGGCATCCCCAGCGCTTTGGCAGGGCCGGCCGATGTAATGATGGCGATCTCGAACCGCGAATACTCACGATCGATGTCCGGCAAGTGGACCCGTTCGCGCGCCTTTTCCGAAAGTTGGGTCACGCACTCCTGACGGAAGTCGCGGCACATTAACAACTGGATAATTTCAGGATACCGCCAGAAACAAGCTCCGTTGGGGTGATCGGTCGTCAGAAAGATGCGCCACGGATCATCGATGAGCAGTAGCAGTTCCAGGCCCACGGCCCACTGAACGGCGTTCACCAGGTTACTGGGGCGATACGTGTACGGCACGATCCCGCAACCAGTTTCATTCTCCACATCGAGATTGCCCCATTTGCGGCCCGTGAGCTTGTAGAGCAGATGCTGCCAGGGGCCATCGGCCGTGATTGTGACCGTATCGCCGAACAGCACGGCGCCGGCATCGCAGGTAAGATTTTTCTGCTGATTGAAGTATTCGGCCATGGCCGGCGCTTCGCTGCGCATCGTGCTCCAGTCGTCGCCGCCGTAGGAGTGATACTGCAAGTGGGCCATGTGCGCACGACGCCCGTCGAGGCTCTTCATCGTTTCGAGCGTAGTAGAAATATTTCCAGGCGCGCCCAAATTGTTGCAATGCAAATGAATCGGGTGCGGAAGCCCGAGTTCGTCGATAATCTGCGCCAGGCCCGTGACAATCTTTGCCGGCGTCAACGAGGTGTAACCCGGCACGGTTTCGGCCATCTGTTTGGCGTCGTTTCCCCATTTCCAGGCCGCCACGCCGCCCGGATTCACGGCTTTCACGCCGTACGCCTTGGCGGCCCAAATTTGCCACGCGACCAGATGCCGGGCACGCTCCATCTCGCCTTGTTCGAGAAGATCGAGAAGAATTTCATTATTTGCCATCAGCACACAACAACTCTTGTCGACGATCGGAACGTCGCGCAGCTCCTCGTGCGTGTGCTTGGCCGAAAGGATGGGCACGGCGGCCTCGTTGACCGTGGTCCAGCCCATCCCTGCGTAGAGATAACCGGTGGCAAATGTGGTCGGCGCCATGCCTCCCAACCCAGACCGTGTGGTTTGCGAGCGAATGAACGCCACCGTACGCCGATGGTCTTCCGGTGTCATGGCGCGGGCGAAGTTAATCGAACCGCCGGCTACGTGGGTATGCACATCGACACCGCCGGGAAATACCACCATGCCAGAGGCGTCGATCGTTCGACCACCATCGACGGAGTCGACGACTTTCCCGTCGTGAATGCAAATATCTCGGATTTGACCGTCGATTCCGTGCAGCGGGTCGTAAACTTTTCCACCAGTTATCCGAAGCATGGAGAGCCTTGTCGTTGTAGTCGCGGTTACACCTGATTGAGAGCCATGCGGTTGCCCTGCTGCAGCCAATCAGGCTTCTTGAGCACCGCTTCGTGAATGCGCCGGACGACTTGCTCATCGGTCGGATAGGGCGATTTCAGCGCCGGGCGAAGCGGCAAGGGCACTTCGTCCATGCGGTAGCCGGTTCCCGGCGCACTTATTCCTGTTGCCGCCGTGGTGATATGCACGCGCGAAAGCCGGCTCGTATGCGTCACTTTGGGGTCGAGGCAGATCGTCGGAATACGCGCCAGATGATCGATGGCCGGTTGGGGCATGGTCGCCCCCGGGTCGGCGCCAAGGATGAGCGCCGCATCGACATCGCCGCGCACGAGCAGATCGACTGTAGAAAACTCACCAGGATTATAGCGTGGGTAGCCGCGACCAAACTGAATGGCGAACGGATAACCGGTTTGCCACCGCATGATCACATCGGCTCCGGTGACATTGCCATGCCCGCGCATCGGCATGGCCACAAACTTGGTAAACGCGTTTAACTCGGCCGCCAATGTGAGCAGCGCGGCCGAATTCATGTGCTTGCCACGTGTCATGGAAAGCCCCATGCCGAAAAAGAACACGCCGAACTTCGCCTTCTTCATGCGATCGACGAAGTCTTGCAATTGTTCAAGTGTCAGGCCGGTTTCCTGCACTTGGGATTCGTCGACCGGTTGTTCCTTCACCAGGGCGCGGAGGATGGTGATGACCTCGAAATCTTTGCCGGGTCGAATCTGCAAGAAGATGTCCGAGGCCTTCACGCTTTTGGTTTCGCGAATGTCGACCAGGACCATCGTGCGATCCTTACGCCCCCGAGGGACGAACTTACCCTTGGGCATGAGCGCGTATTTCGTGAAATGGCGAGGATGGCATTCCGCTGGATTACCACCCCAATAAACGATGAAATCAGCCCGGTTCTTCACTTCGCCGAGCGTACACGTAACCTTTCCACCCAACTGGGCGGCAATTTCAGTTGGGCCATGTCACAAAGACGTGTGGCTATCGACCACACCACCTAACCTTTCCGCCAAACCAACGGCTTCCCGCTGTGCTTCGCAAGTAATGTTGCTCATGCCGTAAACAAGCGGAGTCGTGGCTGCATCAAGCAGTTCCGCGGCAAACTCCACCGCCTCGTCGACGGTCGCTTCTTTGCCGTCGATCAAGGCTTCGGGATAGAGTCGCTCGGCAGTATGGTTCAGAAACCAAGCCTTGCCGAGCACGCAAGCCTTCTTCGCCTCGATGATCCGCTCTTCATCGGCATGCAATTCAATGTCGTCGCATACGCATCCGCAGAACGTGCAGGTTGCGTTGTTTACGATGTTAAGACTCATTCGTTCTCCGCATCTTGAGTGTCATCCGCACGGGACGACGGAACAACGAAAGCTCACCCCAGTGCGCGGCCTTGAAAACTGCCGCGAACGCGCCGCGGCATAAAGCGACCAGCCGAAACTTCCTCCCAGGCTGGTAAACTTTCGTCGCCGGGCGCCGCACGAAAATGAGGTCCCAAATCGGAATTAAAATCTGCGTCTAAGTTTTGCTGTTTCTTCACCTGATCAAGCCTTTCGACTTTGCCGTCACGCGATGCGCGACAACCGTTTAACCTGCCGCTGCGTCACCGGAAACCGGTTCGACCTCCACCTCCCAGCCCTTGGAGAGCGGCATGCCGGTCCCCTCGGTATCGCCGCCCATCAGCTTGCACGTGGGTGGCCCGTAGGGCACAAAAAGCAGCCCTTCGGGAACGCGGCCGACTTCGAGCCTAAAGATTGCTTCGCCAAACTCGGTTCGAATGCGAACAGAGTCTCCGTCGGCCACGCCCAACGATTTCATGTCATCGGCATTCATCGTCACAGTCGTGACCATGGCTTCGTATTCGGGGCAATCTTTTCCGATGTTGATCTGCGCTCCCTGCTTCGCCGTGCGCGAGGGATTAAGCAGAAATTGTTTCGCAGCCATAGGCGGCACTTCCTGGCAATAGGAATTTCTACGATCCCGTGATTCTATCGGGTCTCAAATCGAGACGCAATGAAGACTTGGCTCGCTGCGCTTGTCGACTACTGGCCCTTACAACCGACAATTGCCGTACAATCGCTACGGCGATGCCGCCCGGACCATTGCCGCGAGCGAAACACCCATACGCTGACGCTTGTTTTTCTGTGAAAACGTAGCGGTTTTTGTGATCGGCAATTAAGCTCGAAGATTGGGGGAACAGGGCAATTCAATGAGGAGGCGGCAATGCGCATAAGTGGTTCCCCGCGCGGGATGAGCCCGTGTATCGGACTGATTCTCGGTATTTTCTTGACGGGAAATCTTGTCTCAGCGTTTGTCCACGCCGCGCCTACTGAAGCGGCAACGGCAGCTCCGATGGGCGAGGTTCGCACCTGGACGGATGCCACGGAGAAATTCTCGATACGTGGGCGGTTATTTCAAACCGGCGATTACGCCGTTCGGATCTTGAAAACCGATGGCCGCACCGTGGCTGTTCCGATCGCCAAGCTTAGCGACGCCGACCGGCAGTTCCTCGAAAGCCGAACGCGTCAGGTTGCTCATAACAAGCGGCTCGACGATGTCGCAGGACTCGATTTGCTCACCGGTCAGGCTGATACGACGGCCATCGACGAATCGTCGTTGCTGGGACGGCTGCGTGTATCTAGCGAATTGATGAACAAGCTGTTCACCGCGTCGTTTACCCGCACTCAACCCGTCAGCGAAACGATCGTGGGTACACCGGTGCGAGGTGTATCGCACACGGTGGGAAACGCGAGCATCGCTTTTTCGCCTAGCGACGACCGCGCCCTGATTCTGGTGCCCATTCACGGTGTCGTCACCTCGCGCACGACCGGCTATGCCGGCCCGGTCAATGTGCACGGAACCGGCCATTCGCCATTCGCCAGTAGCATTCGTGTCGAACTCGATCAACGTGGTGTCCGGGTTTTGCCAGGAACGACCCAGGCGACGACCAACTCGACCGTGACGGGGATCAGCGCCAATGTCGGCCCATTTTTCAGTGGGCTTGTGACCCGGGCCGCCGAACGCCGTGTGGCTGCCTCGCGAGCCCAGGCAAATTGGGAGGCTGCGCGGATAGTCGAGCGGCAGATCAACTCGACCATTTCCCAGGAAATCGACCAGGCAATG
>JAGQOS010000253.1 GCA_020427265.1 Planctomycetales bacterium | reverse complement strand
GATCACGCTATCACTGACGCGACAGCAACGCTTAACCGAAACTCACCCGAGAGTTGCGCATTTGTTAATGCCATTCGTGTCAGGAACCAAAAACTCCAAGTTTCTCGTCGGGGCAAGGATTGCTGCGGAACCGGTCAGGACGACTCTGCGCTCGCTCCCTGAATGTCGAGAACCCTGCTCCGGGTAGTGTAGCAAATCCGACGGAAGGAGACCCTGCCATTTAATGTGCATAAGTATATTGACTTATTGACAACGTCAGGCTGGCGAGTATAATCGAAATAGGCGGCCGCGCTGGTCGAGGGCGCGGAAGGTGCGCTGCTGGCGAGAGAAGACCGTTGGGCGGCGAATGACGAGATAGCTACTTTCGAATGCGTATCTCCTGGCTTATTAGCCGCTGCACGCAAGCGCCCGGCTGTTCCGGAAAACCGTGGGCTAGCGCCCTACGGCTGATGCGTTTCGAAACTCGCTTGAATGACGAAGTACCCAATGACCAATGACCAGGTACAGATTGGCGAAGGGCGAGGTTGGCGGCGGGACGGGCACGCACGGCGGTCGGATGTGGGGAGAGTGGGTTCCCCTCAGAGTGACTGCGGATTGTGCCGGCGTGGTGCGGAGTTGCACTACGCGAAATGTGCAACATTATGCACCATCGTGCACCATGGAGTAGCTTTTTCCCCGGGAAAACGCGTTTCGGCGCGCCACGGCATGGTGCACAGCCTTGCGGTACCGGAAGAGGGTGCCGGGGATGTGGAATTTGGTACGTTGAATTTGGAATTTGGCGATCGGAGTCGGCTGAATCGAGCCCCGTCCGTCTAAGCCGAACCTCGCCTATTGGGAACCTGGGGAACGATACGCTCGGCTCGAAATCTGGATTGGATTCTGGCCCGGGTCGCGGGCGTTGCAGTATTGGTAGCCGTCGCACTCGTGGATGGCGCCGAACTTCAGCCCTTGTTTGAGTTTTGCCGAGCGGAAGGCGGCAACATCCTTAACATCGAAAACGATCTTCACGCACGATTGCCCTGCTCGGTGGCCTTTGCTGGCCGGCAGGATTACGAGACCGCTTCCGCCGCCCGGGTTTTGCAACTCGATCAGCTGGTCGGATTCGTTGGCGATGACTTTGAATCCAAAAAACTTCTGGTAGAAGAGCAACGTCTTCTCCATGTCTTTGGCGTAGATCGCGATCCTGGTGATGGGCGCGGGCAGCGGCGGCATGACTTGTCCTTACACACGGTTTCAAAACTACAGCCAATTTCGAAACCTTGGTCAAAAGTGAGACCGGCTCGCTACGGCTTGACCACTTCGGCAACCACGGGCCGCGGGCCGCGAGGGTGGCGACGCCAAAAGCAACCATGGCTGAAGGCGGTCCAACCGGTTTGCAGCCAGCGAAGCAGGGCGAACGCCAACCAGAGCGCCCAAATGAGCATCGCCAGCCGATAGAACCAGACCGAAATCGATACGACGACTGGCTGCGGCAAGTCGGCCCCGGTGCGCGGTTGAAACCAATTGAGGTAGGTTTGCGACGAATCGTTGCCAATGATGAACATTTCCGGGTCGCCGAGCAGGCCTTCGCCGACGACGACCAGGAAGATGCCCAGCACGACGACCGTGAGCAGAACCAGCGCGATTTGCAGGAAGTTGAACCGCACGATGCCGATCGACGCGGGATCGAGTTTGCCGCGCCACGCCAGCAGGAAGAGCCAACCCACGACGACCATGGCCGCGGCCACATGCACCTGAGTGAGGCCGATGGCGAGCAAAACCCATTCGTATCGGCGCAGGGGCGAGAGCGAAATTCGCGCCAGCGCCAACGCCACGAGCACGGCTACGATGAGGATGGTCCAGAACCGAACAGCCGGCCCGCGCAGCGGCCCGGCGGCCCACAAGACCCAACGGTTTTCGGGGACTTCGATCACGCTTGTCACGTTGGCACCGGCAACCGGCAGCAACACGGCGTCGGCCCCGGCCACGAGTCCGAGCGATTCGTCGCTGGTCCAGGCGACATCCACCGTTTGCTTACCTGGGCGCACAGGGATAAGCAATTTTTCGCCGTCGCGCCGCACCGGCGTGGCTTGTCCGGCTACGGTCAGCGAGGTGACGTCGGCATCGGCGTGGAATTGAACGACGAAGTCGGCGCCGAGGCTCGATTCAACTTCGATTTGCAAGTTGCCGGTGTGCTGCCGTGCGCCGAGCTCGGTAAAATGGCTGACGCTTTGCACGGTCAACGTTTCGCCGCGCACCGCTTCGGGCCGGTGAAACTCCAACCCCACGCGCTCGCCCGGCCAGGGATGCCAAACGGGCACGAGCTGTTCGTCGCCTTGGTCGAAGATGGGCTCGATGCCGGTAAACGCGACATTCCAAACGGGCGACGTCACGAGCCGCCAGCGTTCGACCCATTGTTTCGTTTCGGCCGCCGCGAGCACGATTTCAGCTTGCGGGGCGATTTCGCTTTCCCAGGTGAAACTCTCCTGACTCGCTCCCAGGTTGGCCTGAATCGCGCCATCGGCGATTTGCAGATTCGACGTCAACACGCTTTCGCCGGGCAGCAGCGGCACGACGAGCGAGATCGCTTTGCCGGGCGCCGACAGCCGCGTGACCGTGGTGCGCACGTTCCACAGCAAGCCGACTTCGAGCGACCGCTCGACGGCCGCGATGGCGCGGAAGTTCTTCTGATCATAGGTGGCCGCGCCCTCGCTGCGTTCGATCTGTCGCGTGAAGAAGACCTGGGCTTCGGGCTCGCCGGTGCGACGAACGCCGGTTACGTTCCAACCGGGGGCGTCGATGTCGACGCGGCGCGGCGGCAACAGGAAGGTCCATTCCCATTCGGTCACGTCGGGCAGCAAGCCTTCGACGGATACTTGATGCACGCCGGGCGGCAGGGTAAGCCACAGATAACCATCATCGCGACGGCACAGGAGTGTCTGTTCCTGGCCTTCGACCGCAACGGAAAGCGGCGACCAGCCGGGCAAGCGGCCTGGCAACGGCACGGCCACTTGTACGGCGGCGTGGATTTCAGCGCGCATGGTAATGCGGTTGTCGCGCAGCGAAAGGTCGACGGCGGCAATCTCGGCCGCATGCGGGAACGCGTCGTCGGGCTTGAGCAAATGCTCGCGCAGTTGCTGCAAGATTTGGGGATCGGGGAGTTGGGCCTGGGCGCAGGGAGGCGACAAAACGAGCGCGAGCAACGCCGCGGCCGGCGCCGACTTTCGCAGCAGCGGCATGCGCGCCGACCGCACACGCAAGATGATGGCCAGCAGCGCCAGCAGCAGCGCCAACCGCAGCACGGTCAGGATACGCCGCAGGCGGCGCGAAATCAGAATGGGCCGAATCGTTTGATCGGCCGATACCGGGCCGCTCCAATGGCAATGCACTTGATTCCAGCTCCATTGCGGTTCGGCCGGGCCGGTTTGGATCTTCGTTTGCGGGTCGAAGGAGAGATTGGCCTTGCGCCCTTGCCAGGCTTCGCTCGCCAAATCGACCATTTCCGAGGCGGGAATTTCCGACTCGTATCCCGACGCGTAGTCGGCCACGGCGCGACCGCCTTCGTAGGTTGCATTGATCGATTGGAACACGCTTCGCGACCGGTACGGTACGCCAGATGATTCGAGTTGCGGATAGATTGCGCTTTGGATTTGTGTGGCCGTGAAAGGCACGAACACGAGCAGCAAGATCGCCACGGCCACGTACTTCCAGGCGGCAATCCATTTCTTCGCGCCGCTTTCGGGAACCACGCGGAGCAGCGCTAATGGAATGAGCAGGAAGAACCAGGCGAACCGCGGCGCGCCGGGTTCGTGATACGACAAGCCAACGGCCAGCAAGGCCACCAACCCGGCGCGCAACCCCCATAGGCGCAGGACGGCCAGCGAAAAGATGAGCAACAGGAACAGATCCAGCAGCGACCAGGCCGTAAGCCAATCGCCTTCCACGCGGTCGGCGCCGAGCATGGCGAACGCGCGCCAACCGGGCGGCAACGAGAGCGTGAGGCTGAGCGATTCGGCGTCGGTTTGCCAGCCGATCGCCGATAGCTCATGGGTCTGGTCGATGCGGCCGATGGCGTCCATCTTTAGATTGCGATTGCGTATCTCCACGCCTTGCTGGCCCGACTGCGGGTTCTTGGTGATGAGTTGCCGGTCGTCGCCCATGCGCACCGCGCCCAGGTCTGCTCCGGGTGTTACATCGAGCCGCCAGATTTGCTGGAGTTGCCCTTCGAAGCGATCGCGATAGGTCAGCCCCTGGCCATCTTCATCGAGCCAGAAATGCCGCTCGATGGCCAAACCTTTCGGGTGTTGCAGGCCCATGCCGCGCATCTTTTCGCGCAAGCGGAACACCTTGTTAGTGGACCAATAATACAGGGGCAGATCGCGCCACCGATCGGGAAAGGTCGTTTGGTTCGCGTCGACAATGTCGATGCCTTCGATTTCCGCCACGCGGAAGTCGGGTTTGGCGCGAAAGGCGATCAGCTCGGTGGGGGCGACGGGTTCCGCTTGTTCGGCAAAGCGAAATTCGTCGAGATCCGAATTGCGAAACGCCTGCAGTTCGATCTTCCAATTGCCCGCGCGCACCTGGGCCTTGATGCGGCCTTGATCATCGACCGCGACGGGAATCGGACTTTCGACCGTGGCCAATTGCCAACCGGCGGGCAAGATCCAACCAAGCTGCTCTTCGCGACTTCGCCCCGACACGGTCAGGTCGACTTCGGTATGCAGCCAGAGCGGAATCCCATCTTCGAGCACGCGATAGACTTTCGCGGCCAGCAAGTCTTTTTCCTCGACCTCGCCCCGGCGTCGCATCAGCCAGAGAAAGCCGTTGGCGTCCCAATTGGGGATGGCGACTTCCGCGCCGTCGATTTCCAGGCTCAGCAGACCGAATTGCTTCGGAACGGCGATGCGCAATGGCATCTCCGACCAGCGAAACTGGCCGGCCAGTTGGTAGGCGCCCGGCGTCAAACGCGCCGCCGGTGCTTCGTCGCGCTCGATAACGGCCAGCTTTTCACCGTTGGCCGTCACGTTGCTGGGCCAATTGGCGCGGCTGCCGGGCAAAGCGACCCAGCATTCGTCGAACACGTGCAATTCGATCCGCCAGTCCGCGCCTTGTTTGTTCGCGGCCAGCGACAAACGCGACGGCCAGGCGCAAATATGTTGGTCGCCGGCGTTGAACGGCGACGGGCAATCGCGGCTTGGCGCATCGCGCAAGACCCAATCCTTCCAGGCTTGTAGCGGCGCCGGCACGGAAGCTTCCTGCGCCCTGAGCCCGCGACCGGTGAGCAGCGTCAACACGAGCAAGCAACACAGCGCGATAGGTCTCGACTTCATGGCCGATCGATCCTCCTGCAATTGGTTTTCGACTCCGAGCCCAGCCGCTACGCCGAGGGCGCATTCAGCTACCGCTCTCCGCTACAGCATACTCGGAATCGAGCCGCGGAAGATATGCAATTCGCCCGCCGGCGCAGCAAAACCGACGCTACTTGCCGGCATGATATTCGCGGAACCAGGCGACGTATTCCGACACGCCCTCGCGAAAGTCCATTTGTGGCCGGTAGCCGAGCAGTCGCTCAGCTTTTTCGAGGTTGGCGTACGTGATCGGCATGTCGCCCGGTTTTTCGGGTTGCTGATCGATGACCGCCTTTTTGCCGAGCGCGCGTTCGAGTTCCGCGATCAAGGCGCGAACTTCGATCGGTTCGCTATGGCCGAGATTGATGGATTCACCCACAACGCCGTCGGCCGACAGCGCTGCATAGAAACCGGCGCAGATGTCGGAAACATGTGTAAAGTCGCGGCGGATCGAGCCGTCGCCAAACAACGGCAGCGGCTTGCCATACTCGATCGCATCGGTGAAGACGGTCATGGCCAGGTCGGGCCGCAGACGCGGCCCGTAAACGCTGAATGGTCGCAGGCAAACGCTGGGAATGCGATGCAGATCGTGGTAGGCGAGCGCGAGCAGTTCGGCCGACCGTTTCGTCGCGCCGTACGGACTCATCGGAATTCCCAACGGTGCGTCTTCCGTGAATGGCACGGCCGCTCCGCGCCCGTAAACGGTCGACGATGAGCTCAACAGGAACCGTTCCACCGGAAAACGCCGCGCCGCTTCGAGAAGTGAAAGAGTGCCGGCCACATTCGAGCGTTCGTAAACGAACGGGTTCTCGACGCTGTAACGCACGCCCGCATAGGCGCCGAGATGGACCACGTGGCTTACGGCGTGTTGCTCAAACAATGCGAGCATCGCGGAGTGGTTGCAGAAGTCTTCCTCGACGACTTCCACCCGGTCATTTTCGTGAAACTTGGCGACGTTCGAGCGCTTTAACTCGGGATCGTAGAAGTCGTTGTAACAATCGAGGCAGATCAGCTTCGCGTCGCTGCGCGCCAACGCCATTTCGATGAAATGGCTGCCGATAAAACCCGCGCCGCCGGTAACTAAGATCGCCATGATGTGCTGCAAGTGGTCCGCTCGAAATCGTCAACCGGCTGAATATCTTAGCCGTTCCGCTGCCGCGCGACAAACCCTCGGTAGTCATCCTCCGTATCGATACCGCGCGTTGCCTGGTCGACGCGGCCAACGAGGATCGTGTGGCCATGTTCCAGCACGCGCAATTGTTCGAGGCTTTCCAGCGATTCGAGCGGCGTCGGTCGCAATTCCGCCATTTGGAGCAGGAAATCGCGGCGGTAGGCGTAAATTCCCAAATGCTGCCAATAAACCGGCGGCTCGGCCGCGAGCAACTCCGGATTCCACTGTCGCGCGTGCGGAATCGCCGCGCGGCTGAAATAAATGGCGCGGCCCGATGTGTCGCAGACAACTTTCACGCACGCTGGATCGTCGAGCGCCACGCGATCGCGAATCGGTGTGGCGAGCGTCGCCATGGGCGCTTCCGGGTGCTGTTCGAGCAGATCGATCACCTTGTCGATGCTGGCGCCAGCCAGTTCGGGTTCGTCGCCCTGCACGTTAACGAACAGATCGATCTCGGGCCGCGAACGCGCGACTTCGGCCACCCGATCCGTGCCGCTCGCGCACGCTTCGCTGGTCATTTGCGCGGTTCCGCCGAATTGACCGATCGTGGCGACGATTTCCTCGGCATCCGTCGCAACGCACACCCCTTCGGCGCGCGATGCTTGCAGTGCTGCCTCGTATGTGTGCTGAATCAGCGGCTTTCCGGTCTCGCTCAACAGCATTTTGCGCGACAGCCGTGTCGAAGCAAGTCGCGCTGGAATGACGATCAGGCTACGCAAACGAAGTCGTAAATTGGGGGCGGG
>JAGQOS010000252.1 GCA_020427265.1 Planctomycetales bacterium | reverse complement strand
GTACGGGGTCGGGGTGAAAATCGAACTACCAAGAAGCGTAACCGCTTCTCTCGATCCCTACATGGTTTCACGCTCGTTGAACTCTTGGTCGTCATCGCGATCATTGGCATCCTCGTTGCGCTGTTGCTTCCCGCCGTGCAATCGGCGCGCGAGGCTGCGCGGCGCACCGAGTGCCAAAACAATCTCAAGCAGATTGGTCTCGCGATTCTGAATTACGAGTCGACCCACGGCGTGTTCACGCCCTATTCAATCACCAGCCCGAAACGGCACAACTGGACGGCGTTTATCCTGCCCCAAATCGAACAACAGGCTGTCGCCGACATTTATCATTGGGACAAGAACTGGGATGCGCCCGCCAATCAACCGGCAATTACCACGCATTTAAAAGTGTTGCACTGCCCGTCGACGGCGGAGCCGGCGGATCGGCTCGACAATTTCAGCGGCAAGTCTGCCTCGACTTCGGACTACGCGCCGCCAACCGCTATCACACAAACGTTGATCAACCTGGGATTGATGGACCGTGTCACCAATCTGCGCGCCGTCATTACAAACGGTCAGAGGGTCACGCATTCAACGATTCGCGACGGCGCGTCGAATTCGATCATGGTCACCGAAGACGCCGGCCGCCCCGTCCATTGGACGAGCCAAGGGCGCGGACCGGCGCCTCATGACAATGGGTGCGGAAATTACAACGTCGGCAATAACGGGCGCGTGCTAGGCGCCGGTTGGGCCGACACGGCCTGCGGCATCCCGATTCATGGTTTCACGTACGACGGCGACCGTTGCCCCGGTCCCTGCGCCATCAACTGCACGAACAACAACGAGGCCTACGCGTTTCATCCTGGCGGCATCAACGCTGTTTTCGCCGACGGCGCGGTTCGCTTCTTGAGCGAATCGATTGAAATGCGAACCTATGGCGCGCTGCTAACCTACGGCGGCCAGGAAATTGTTAGTTCGTCTGCATATTGAATGAACTACTTCGCCCACGGCCGGCATTTTGTCGAAGATCCTTTCTTTCTGGCCGGTGTCTCGCTGCCCGATTGGTTGAGCGTGCTCGATCGCCGCATTCGCGCTCGCGCGCGACGAGCCAGGCCGCTGGTCGAAAGTGAAGATCGGCGGCTCGCCGCGTTCGCCGCTGGTGTCTGCCGGCATCATGAAGACGACGCCTGGTTTCATGGCACGCGCGCCTTCGCCGAATTGTCGCTCGAATTCACGCTCGCCGCGCGCGACGTCTTGCCGGCCGACGAAGGTTTCCGACCCAGCTTTCTCGGCCATATCCTCGTCGAACTGCTGCTCGACGCTGCGCTGATCGAAGACGAGCCCACTACAGCCGCACGGTACTACGACGCCATCGACGAGCTCGACTGCGAGTTGGTCGAAACGCTGGCCGGCCAGATCACCGGATCGCCGGCCGCCGGTCTTGCCCCGTGGATCCGTCGCTTTTCCGCAGCGCGCTTCTTGCTCGATTACCAAGAGGATGCGAAACTGTGCTATCGCCTGAATCAGGTGATGCAGCGGGTGCGGCTGCTGCCTTTGCCCGCTTCTTTTCAAACCATTTTGCCGCCCGCGCGCCAACGTGTGCGCGAGCGGATGCACGAACTACTGACACCCTGGGAGACGATCGGATGAAAATCGGATTCAACCTGCTGCTGTGGACCGGCGATGTAACCGAAGACCATGTGCCTTTGTTCGAATCGCTCAAAGGCATGGGCTACGACGGAGTCGAACTGCCGATGTTCGCGCCCGACGACGCCAAGTTCGCCGCGCTCGGCAAACGGCTCGACGAACTGGGTTTGGGCCGCACGGCCGTCACGATTCGCGGTGCCGACGACAATCCAATCAGCCCCGACGCCGCGGTCCGCGCCAAGGGTGTGGAACTGACCAAGGCCACGCTCGATAGCTGCGCGGCCGCCGGCTGCTCGCATCTGGTCGGGCCTTATCATTCGGCCATCGGGCTCTTCAGCGGCGCCGGCCCCACGGCCGACGAATGGAAATGGGGCGTCGAAAGCATGCAGGCCGTGGCCGAGCATGCCGGCAAAGTCGGCGTGACCTTGGGCGTGGAATGCCTGAACCGGTTCGAGATCTATCTGCTCAACAGCCATGCCGACGCCGCCCGCTTCGTGCGCGAAGTCGGCCACCCCAACTGCCGCATGATGTACGATACGTTCCACGCCAATATCGAGGAGAAAAACATCGCCGCGGCGCTCGATAGCTGCAAAGACGTGCTGGCCCACGTGCACATTTCTGAAAACGATCGCAGCACGCCCGGTGCAGGCGACATCAAATGGGACGAAACGTTCGACGCACTCAAAGCCATCGGCTACGACGGCTGGCTCACGGTCGAAGCCTTCGGCCAGGCCCTGCCCGAAATTGCCGAAGCCACGAAAATCTGGCGGCGCATGTACGAAACCGAAGAACAACTCGCCAGCGACGCCATCGCCTTTATCAAACAGCAAGTGGCGAAGCGGTGGTAACGCGGCGCGAACCAGCGAGGCTCCTAGTATTCGCTGTCGCCGTTGTTGCGACGCCGCGCTATGGCCCTGCGTTGAGGACAACATCGGCCACGAGCGGCTTGTGATCGGAGAGATGCCCCGCGTCTTCCCAGATCGTCTCGCAATGCGCATCGGCCGATAGCAACACGTGATCGATGCGGATCGGTGGCACGCAGCACCAGGCGCCGTTGGGCCAGGTGGCGGCAAAACCGCGGCCCGCCTCGCGATGCGCCGAGTGCAACCCGAGCGCCGTCAGGCGGCCGTACCAGCGCGAATGTTGTGTGAGATTGAAATCTCCGGCCACAATCAGCGGCCCATGCTCGCGAAGCAGATGCTGCTCGATTTCCGTCCAATAGGCGTCGATCGTCGGTGTCACGCCAAAATAGCGCGGCGAGGGTCCGTGCACATGCCACAACCGCAGCCGGGTATCGTCGAGTACGACCGTGGCCGAAATCGCGCTCACTACATTCACCTGAACCAGGCGCGGTTCGTCGAGCGGCCATTTCGAGAGCACGGCAATCCCGTAGGAGCCTTCTCTGGTCAGCGTCTTTCGATGGGCGTATATTTCGAAGAGGTTCGAGCGTTCGAGCGCATCGCGCCACGAATGGGTGTATTCCTGCAACAGGATCAGGTCCGGATCGGTTTCGCGAATGCGCCGGATCGTGATCGGGTACGAATCGCGGCTGAACACGTTGGCCGAAAACACACGCAAGTGCACCGCGTTGTCGGCGACGGGTTTCGTTCCACGCCGCAGGTTCGGCATGAAATCGGGCGCTGTCCAATACAAGTGACAAGCGGCAATGGTCATCAGCGTTGCCGCAAGCCGCGCGCGGCCGCCACGCAGAGCGATCAATAACAACGGCCAGGCGGGCAAGTAAATGTACGCCGAAAATGAATTGAACCAGATCAGCGGAAGGAACCGGTCGTGAATCGCCAGGCGCGTCAGGCATCCCGCCCCCATCGCCAACGCGGCGGCCCAGCAGATCTTCCAGCCCCATTGGCTGCGGCGGCTTGGTGTTCTGTCGGAGAGCTTCAATATCCGGTTTTCCCATGCAAACGCGGTCGCTGGTCGAGCGCTGCGATTATAGCAGCTTTTCTCACTGCCTTGGCCAGCGGCTGCGCGCCGCGCGTTCATCCCGAGGAACAGACCGAGTACCAGGCCCTGGCCGCGGCCGGCGCTGAAATGGATCTGAACCCCGCTGGGCGCATCGCCTCGGTAGAACTGAGCCGTACGCCAGCCACGGACAACGACCTGCGCCATCTCGAGGGCCTGAGCCACGTTTGGTGCGTCAGC
This sequence comes from Planctomycetales bacterium, assembly GCA_020427265.1. Taxonomy (GTDB): domain Bacteria; phylum Planctomycetota; class Planctomycetia; order Pirellulales; family JAGQOS01; genus JAGQOS01. The sequence continues at coordinate 3,457 of JAGQOS010000252.1, read as the reverse complement.
CTCTACGACACATCGATTACCGACGCCGGTCTGGCGCATGTGCGCGGTCTGGGAAATCTCAAATGGCTCGACGTCGAAAACACGAGAGTTACAGCCCAAGGTCTCCGTCAACTAACCGGTTTGAAGAAATTGATCACCGTCTGGATCGGCGGCCTCGATATCTCCGACGACGAAATCCGCCAATTGCAAGAGGCGATGCCCGCAACGACGTTCCGACGCTAGCACGCGATTTCCAGGGCGCGGGGCGACTCTGACTTGTGGCAAATGTCGCAATCGGCGTACGATGGACGAGCGGCCCCATTCCTCTCCGTGCAAATTGGTATATGCAGTCAGACGATCAAGCACACGCCGACCCAACACTCGAATCCTCGGTGCGCAACGTATCGGGCGACGAAGGGCTTACGCTCGACCGGCTCAGCGAAGCCTTCGCCGAGATGCTGCAAGCGGGCAGCGATCCCTACGAGTCGGCCCAGCAGCGGACCACACACGCCGAGGAAAGCATCGCGCCGCTCGTAGCCGAAGACGATGGCGCCAACAACGCAGCAATTTCGCCCAAGTCGATCCTCGAGTCGATGCTCTTCGTGGGAAATTCCGACAACCGGCCCCTTTCCGCTTCGCATGTCGCTTCGATGATGCGGGGCGTGCGGCCGGCCGAAATCGAGCAATGGATCGACGAACTGAACGAACAATACACGTTTGACGGGGCGCCTTACGAAATTGTCAGCGAAGGGGCCGGTTACCGCATGGTTTTGCGCAGTGAGTTCGCCGCCGTGCGCGATCGATTCTACGGCCAGCCGCGCGAGGCCACGCTCTCACAAGCCGCCATCGAGGTGCTCTCACTCGTGGCCTATCAGCAGCCGATTACGGTCGACGAGCTTAACAAGCGGCGCAACACTTCGAGTGGCTCGGTTCTGTCGCAGCTCGTACGCCGAGATCTATTGCGATTCGAGTGCGACGAAGCGAGCCCGAAAATCAAGCGCTACTACACGACCGATCGCTTCTTGCAACTATTCGGCCTGAGCAGCCTGACGGATCTGCCCCAGAGCCACGAACTGGAAGTCGACGCGGAATAGCCCCTCTGCGAGGGGAGCGAATCCGAGGGTTCCAGGCTTGTCTCTCGTCAAAATCAGGCCGCAACGGCGACAAATCGCGATCGACACATCTACGTAACCCCCTTTTTCCCAACGATTTACAGAGATATCAAAAAATGAGCGCAGGCGCTTCGCCGCCGCATCGCTAAAATCCGCTCCTTTCGCACGTTGACCGGCGGTTGGTATGATCTTGGGTGTCGCTCCGACTTTCGCATAAGAAATGATTTCCTGATTTAGTTCGCGAAACCTGTTTCATGCTTTTCACCAACATTCGTTGATTCGAGCTTCGTCGGCCAGGCTGGATGCTGGCCCCATCTTCCTGCTTGAACTTGCCATTTTTCAAAACGATCGCCTGATAGAGATCGATGTCGGTTGAGATGTCCGAGTGCGTGCCGAAAGTATGTCTTCCCGCCGAATTGATCGCCGCGGGTCCGGCGATCTTGCCTTCGCTGCTGCTGTGCGATTTCGCCAATTTGGGCGAGGAGATTGCACGTGTCGAGCAGGCCGGGGCCGCCGCCCTGCATTTAGACGTGATGGACGGTCACTTTGTACCCAATCTCAGCTACGGATTGCCGCTGGTCGACGCCTGCAAAAAGGCGTCGCGTTTGCCGCTCGATGTGCACTTGATGATCGCCAATCCCGAAAAATACATCGAAGCCTATGTCGAAGCCGGCGCCGACATGGTCACGATTCATCTCGAAGCGGCGGCCGATCCCGGTCCGCTGTTGCAGCGCATTCGCGCGGCCGGCGCCGCGGCGGCTTTGGCCATCAATCCACCGACGCCGGTCAGCGCGCTCGATCCATTTTTGAGCGGCTGCGACATGGTTTTAGTCATGAGCGTTATGCCCGGATTTGGCGGCCAGGCCTTCGATCCGGCGGCGCTCGAAAAGCTCCGCTACCTGCGCGACAAAACAGCCGGCCAATTGCCGCTGGAAGTAGATGGCGGGATCGGGCCCGACACGGCCGAGCGCGTGGCCGAGGCGGGCGCTCAACTGCTGGTTGCGGGATCCGCCATTTTCAAACAAGCCGACTATGCCTCGAGTATCCAACAACTCAAGCAATTGGCGACCACGAATTAGGGAGTTTCGATTCACTGCAATGGTCAAGATAGTACTCATTCGTCCCGGTTCGACGGAATTCGACGAAGAAGGAAGGATTCAGGGCACCCTCGATGTTCCCCTAAGCGAGCAGGGACGGCGCGAAATTGTCGAGGCCGTCGATGCGCTACGAGGTCAGGGAATTCAAGCGATCTACTGCTCGCCGTGCGAATCGGCCGAAGAGTCGGCGCGGGTGATCGCCCAGGCGCTCCAAGTGAAAATGAAGGCGCTCGAAAACCTGCAAAACCTGGATCAGGGATTGTGGCAAGGCATGCTGATCGACGACGTGCGAACCAAGCAACCCAAAGTCTTCCGACAATGGCAGGATCGGCCAGAAAATGTCTGCCCGCCGGGCGGCGAAATGATCGACGATGTAAGACAGCGCGTGCTGCAAACCATTACCAAATTGGCGAAGAAACATAAGGATGGCGTGGTCGGACTCGTCGTTCCGGAACCGCTGGCCAACGTGATTGGTTGCCTGATTCGCGACGAGTCGCTGCGCGACTTGTGGCGCACCGGAATCGGCGGCGCTTGGGAATCTGTCTCGTTCACTCCGGGCGTGCCGACCGCTAGCCCTTGACGGCGACCGGTCATCATCGAGACCAAGGAGCAACTGATGGTCCGAGAGAAGCGTGGCGTTCCGGAAGGACTTTGGCAACGATGTCCTGGATGCCAACAAACCATCTTTCGCAAAGAAGCGGAGCGCCGTCAGGGTGTTTGCCCCGAGTGCGACTACCACTGGTACGTGTCGGCCGAGGAGCGGATTCGCCAAGTTCTCGACGACGGCACGTTCACCGAATGGGACGCGAATCTCGCGCCCACCGATCCAATTGGATTCGTCGACCGGCGGCCTTACCCCGAGCGGCTGGTGGCCGAACAAGCCCGCACGGGCATGCGAGACGCCGTGATTACGGGCTCGGGCATGGTTCGCGCTCGTCGCGTGGCGGTCGGCGTCACCGACTCCTCCTTCATCATGGGCAGCATGGGCAGCGTCGTCGGCGAGCGGTTGACTCGCTGCATCGAGGCCGCGGCCGCCCAAGAGTTGCCGCTGATCGTGATTAGCGGCTCAGGCGGGGGCGCCCGCATGCACGAGGGAGTGCTCTCGCTGATGCAAATGGCCAAGGTCTCGGCCGCTCTTGCTCGATTCAGCGAAACCGGCGGGCTATTTATTTCCGTGCTTACCAACCCGACGATGGGGGGCGTGGCCGCCAGCTTCGCATCGCTGGGCGATCTCGTATTTGCCGAGCCAAGGGCCCTGATCGTCTTTGC
>JAGQOS010000251.1 GCA_020427265.1 Planctomycetales bacterium | reverse complement strand
CGGAATCGCTTACATACCAACGTCGATTGAAGACCTCGGACGGCTCGTCGGCGCTACCCCAGCCAATCTTTGCGGGTTCCAATCGATTGAGTGCGAGGCGGACCACGTCGGCGATGCGCCGCGCCAGGAACCCTTGGTACCAGCCTTCACTCGCCCGCGTGGCCGAATGCGTGTGCGTTGCGGCCATAAGCACATTCTCGGGTGGCAGATCGGTTTCGGCCCCAATAAATCCGCGTGCCCGGTCGAATACATCGCGAGCAATACCCAAACTATCGCAAATCACAAAGGCGATCTTTGTCTCGCCGTCGTCGAGCACGAGACAACGCACATGCAAGTCGTCGTGCACGTTTTCCGCGGGAAACGGTTTGAATCCGCCAACAATCATTTCGCCCAACGGTGGAGTCACGTTCGCCTTGGCGGCGCCAGCGCGAAGAGTCGAATTCGCGTCGGCGCCAAAACCCGGCTGAATGCCGGCGAGCAACAGGAAGCAGGCCGACGCCAACCAGGCGAATCGCTGCGATGAGCGGATCATAAGCGTAGTTCTCCGATACTTGTCCGGTGGCAATATTCCCCGAGCATAGCATTCGCGCCGACCGGACACAACGAATTCATATTCGGCCCGCCGATTTTGCAACGCCCATCGGGTTCGTCTATAACGAAACCGTGTCGCACGATGGCAAGCTCGCTCCTCGCAACCAGGACATACGCCGTCACGCGCTTCCCCATTAAACGACGTGCTGGAATCATGTAATGAACGGCTTACAACGATCCTCATTAACTATCCTGACGTTGTGCTTTCTGCTGGCGGCCGCCATTGCCTTAGGCCAACCAACCGCCTTCTCATTTCGCGACGTGGGACACGAAGCGGGGTTATTTCCAGCGCTTGCCAATATCCATGGGCATGGCGCCGGCTGGGGCGACGTCGATGGAGACGGGCAGCTCGATTTGTACGTCGCCACTTTTCACAAGGCGGGTGGCAAGCCGAATCAGCTCCTGCGCAACCGAAATGGCAAATTCGAGTTGGTCGACTCGTCGGTAACCGGTATTTCCTCGCGAGCCACCGGCGTGGTCTTTGCCGACCTCGATAACGATGGCGATGTGGATCTCTATATCGCCAGCATGCCGAACGACAAGAAGGAGCCGATCTGCCGAGGATGTTCCCTGCTGCGCAACGACCACGGCGTGTTTCGCGACATCGCTACAGGAAACGGCGCATGCCCCGCTGAATTCGGGGGCCGCAGCGCCACGGTTCTCGACTTCGATGGCGATGGGCTGCTCGACCTGCTCGTAGGCGAAGACCCGCTGCGCGGTTACAACGGCTCCACCACGACGAGTGCTCGGTTGTTCCGCAATCTAGGCAAGCTTCGATTCGAAGACGTTTCGCAATCCGTCGGTTTGCCGGCCGGCATTCCGGCCCTGGGCGTGGCGGCGGCCGATGTCAATAACGATGGTTGGCCCGATTTCTTTTTGGCGGCCGGCCAAGCCAATGTATTGTTCCTCAACGATGGGCAGGGGAACTTTCGAGAACTCCCCAACTCGCGCGCAACGTTTGCCTGGCCCGATGCTCAAGGCGACAACATGGTTTGCGGCGTGTGTTTTGGAGATGTCAACCGCGACGGCCTTCTCGACCTGGTCCTGGGCCAGCACTACGATCATCCCTGGCGCGAGCCAGTAGCGAATCGCCTCTACTTGAATCGCGGAATCAGCGAGGGGATTCCCACGTTCGAAGATGTGACGCAGCAGGCAGGCCTCGTTGCGTTGCCCATGAAAGCGCCCCATGTCGAGCTGCAAGACTTCGACAACGACGGTCATCTCGATTTGTACACAAGCATCGTCAAGTTCCAGGGAAACACGCCGCACCCGCTCATCTTTCGAGGCCTGGGCGCCAAACGTGGCTTACCTCGCTTCGAGCAATACGCCCTGGCCGTGAACGACTTTCCCACCAGCGAAGACCAGAACGTGAAGAGCACAGGCAAGTTTTTCGAAAAGCTGCTGGCGGAGAAGAAGATCATATACACAGCGCCCGGGCCTTCCGCCGACTTCGACAACGACGGCCGTCTCGATCTGTTTCTCGCCAACTGGTTTGCCGAAGCGCCGTCGCTGCTGCTACGCAATGAGACCAACGGCGGCCATTGGCTACAGGTGCAATTTGCGGGACAGAGCGGAATCAATCGCCAGGGGATCGGCGCTCGCGTGCATGTTTACCCAGCCGGCCGCATGGGCAAGCCAGGTGCAATGATCGGCATGCGCGAGATGGCGATCGGCTTCGGATACGCATCGGGCCAGCCGGCCATTGCTCACCTGGGACTTGGCGATGCCGACGAAGTCGATCTCCGCATTGCACTTCCGCACGGCAGGGGCACGATCGAGCGACGCGGCGTGCCGGCCAACCAGCGTCTGACGATCAGCCTGAATGATTCCCCGGCGTCCAAGGCAACTCCCAAGACCAAGGCGGCGTCACCCAAGGCCAAGGCGGTGCCGAGTGAGCCGTCGTTTCCTCCGCAGCTTCCCGACGGCCGGCAAATCGTAAGCGACAAGAGCGACCAGTTTCTCGCACGCCCCGACACGATCGAGAAGAACGTAACGATTGCCAGAACGGCCCCCGTCGTCGAGTTTCTGTATTATCCGGGTCAGAATTATCCCGGCCGACCGTGGTCGAACTGGGGCGATTCTTGTTTCGCCGACGGCAAGTATTATTCGGCCATTGGCGACCATTTGGCGATTAGCCAGAAAAGTGTCGGCGAGCACGGCGTGGGGTCGGCCCGGGTCTTCGTGTACGATCCGCAGCAAAGTTCGTTGCGTCAACTCGCCAATACCGCCGATGTGCTCCAGACGAAGGCCGGACATTACGCACCCGGAAAGATTCACACGCGCATCGACCTGGGCACCGACGGTTGCCTTTATTATGCCACGCACCGCGGCTCGCCGAGCGCAACAAAAAGCGAGTACCATTATCGAGGCGATCATGTTTTTCGCACCAATGTCGAGACCGGCCAAACCAAGGTCGTCGCCGAAATGCCGGTTCCGTTTCATTCGATTCCCTGCGGCACACTCGACCCCGACCGGTTGATTTTTTATGGCGGCACGGCCGCGTCCGTGGAACACGAAGACGACGGGATTCGCTTCTTCGCTTACGATGTAAAAAACGGCCGCCTTCTCTGTACTGGCCCCAACGGACCGGCACGGTACATGATGCTGGCGCGGTCGACCGGACGACTCTACTATGTGCCCGGCGCCTCGGACGGGCCGCTCATGCGCTTCGATCCCGCGAGCGCCAACGAACCGACACCTGTCGAGGGTGTGACGATGAACGTTCGCGCCGCGACAGACGAAGTGGCCGGCAAGATCTACGCCGTGTCCAAGGCCGGCAAAGGCGAGGGCGCCATCATCCAAGAATTCGATACGGCGACGGAAACGATGCGTCGACTGGGCTCGGCGAACGTGGGAACCCAGAATTACATCGCGAGCATCGATGCCGACCCGACCGGTCGCTTCCTCTACTATGTTCCGGGCGCGCATGGAGGTTCGCCGCAAGATGGTTCCGCCGTTGTGCAGTTCGACACGAAAACAAAACGAAAGAAGGTCATCGCGTTTCTAGAGCCATTTTATACGAACCAATACGGCCTCACGCTCAAAGGGACGTACGCCACGGCGATCGATGCAGAAGGCGAAACGCTCTACGTCACTTGGAATGTGAGCCGAGGCACGCGCGCGTGGGACTGTTGCGGTATCACGATCATTCACATCCCGTCTTCTGAACGTGCGCATTAAAATGGGCCGCTACGGCGACGCCAAAGCAGCGACTTCCGCAGCCGTTAACGCACGATGGAAGAGCGCGATTTCGTCGAGCCGCCCTTCCCAGTTCGACTGGTTATCGCATCGCCCGCCGAAAAAGAGTTGATCGAGACCGGCCGGCGTTTCCGAACTCGTCTCGATTTCCGGTTGCGACTTGCCGTTGAGATAGATGCGCACCGTCGAGCCATCGCGGACCATCGCCAAATGGTTCCAGGTCCAGCGTGGAATCGCTGTGCCCCCTACAACTGGTTTCGCTTGCTTCTCCCTGCCGCTCTGGTAAATCAATTTCCCGGGGTCCGTGGCTGTCCCCCCGACACCGACATGATCGCCGACGAGCGAAAGCGCGAAATCGTGTCCCCGCGAGAACAACCATCCCGCTGTCTCGCGTCCCTCGGCGGGCATGCCGTTCCAGAACCAGAGCGAAACCGAATAGGCGTCACCCAGTTCGACATCGCGGGCACACAAGCGTCCTCCGGCAAACGCGGCGGCGCGATTTGTCTCATGGCGTCGACAAAATTGATCGTCGCGCGGTCCAGGAAGGAAGAATACGACACCCGGCTCATAATAGGCATCGCGTCCTGCCGGCATGGCGTCGACGGCTCTTGGCCCCGCCATCTCATCTAGCCGCCAATACGCCACCGGCTTGGCCGCTATCACGGCGTCGACACCGGGCCCGCGCGATTGGCGAAACCTTCGCCGTGGTTGAGCGCAGACTTCTTCCAGCAAGCTCAAACAGGCCTCGGCAATGCGCGGCTCCGCCGTCACCTCTAACCCAGCCGATCGAGCCGGCCATGTATTGTAGCCGCCCAACAAGTGCTGCTCCGGCGGTGGAATGTAACCGTCGCCGCCATTGGCCAACTCGATTACGAGGTTATGTTTGATAGGGCTGGCGGCTTTGATCTTCAGTCCGGTGATGGCGTAGGTCTCGCACGGCGTCGTGGCGATACCGATGTCACCGATTCGAAGACCCTGAACGACGATCTCGGTGGTCTGCCGCTCGTGGAGGTAGATTTGCTCGCGGGCATATACTTCGGTGGTGTCCTTCGGATCGACCCGATCTCCCATCGCCTCGACGACCCGCTGCGCCCACTCGAGCCGTTGCTTGTCGGGAACGCGGTATTTCATCGTCATCCGAGCCTCGGCCATGGCGAGATCGGCATCGTCGCGATACTCGATGCCTTCGTAGGCCTTCAGCGCAATGTCGAGCAACCCGGCGGTGTATTCTTCGATGGTCAGCTTGGCGTTCCACTCGCTGTCGGGCTTGGTGTAGTCTCGCCGCCAGATGTCGCCACTGCATCCGTGGGACATCATCCCGACAAAGGGCTTGCCCTCCGCCTTTGCCGCGATCCGCTCCTTCAGCCCCTCGGAAAACAGCCCGAAATAGTCAGAACTGAGCGCCTTGTCGCCGAAGTAGTGCATCGAAAAATTCGCCAGCACCGCGATGGGCCGGCCTTCCCGGCTCTGGAGAGATACCAAGGAAACGTCGGGATCCTTGGGACCCGACTCGCCGGTGGTATCGTCCCAGTTCCGTCCGGCATGCATGTTGGCCCGGACCGTGAGGTTTCCGAAAGGATCCTCCACCACCTTGTCCGGACGACGGATCCATTGCCGCAGCGCCGTGTAATCCGCCGCATCCGCCTTTGCAAACCCGACTCGGGCCGGCTCAAGGTTCGCAACCGCCGCCTCCACCGCTTCGACCAGCTTATTGGTCAGGAAAGGAACATAGTTCTCATCCGCCATCGTGCCCAAAGCCCCCATGCAACTCGGCGCCGAATGGGTGTGGGTCGCCGACATCAGCAGGTGAGATGTGGGTATTCCGGTCTTCTCGGATGCCCGCTTTTTTGCTTCGTCGAGAAGCGGCCGGGGCATCATGCAACTGTCCACCACCACCATCACAATCTTCGTCCGGTCGTCGGCGAGGGCGATGGCCCGAGCATTCACCCGAGTTTTCACCGAGTCCGCCTTGCCGCCGAGCATCGAGCCGTTCACCAGCACCGGAAGCTTTTCGGGCGTGACGTCGATCACCACCGCGCCGGCCTGAAAGTCCGAGGCTCGCGAGATGCCTCCGGCGATCGCGAGGGTGCCAAGCACCCCAAAAAAGGTTATGAGTCGATTCATCCCGCCAGAGTAGCGGGACCAGTGAAGGACAGACAGTCCCTGATCCCGCCAGCGAAGAAAGAGAGAGCCCACCGGCCTCAATCCGCCCTTGCCGTACCGCTTCCGCCGGGCAGTCTTGTTTCATGTCGCCGACTCCGCCGAACCCACCCGCTCACCCACGCCGTCGGGTGCTGAAAGGCATGCTGGGGACCGGCCCCGCCCTGATCGCCGCCTCATGCTCCCGGCAAGCCGAAACAGAACCAGGACGAGACTCAAGAGGCAAAATCCGCGTCGCCGCGATCCTGACTTCCTTTTTCTACCGGAGCCACGCTCATGTGATTCTGGAGAATTTCCTCGTCCCCTACCTGTTCAACGGTGAAACGGTCGATCCCACGGCCGAGTTTGAGGTGATGTCCTTTTATGTGGACCAGTTTCCACCAGATGACGCCGAGAAACCGGACATGGCGCGTGACATTTCCCAACAGTTCGGGATCCCGATTTTCCCCACCATCGCCGACGCCCTCACTCTGGGTGGCGGAAAATTGGCGGTCGATGCTGTGCTGATGATCGCGGAACACGGCGACTATCCGTTCAACGAAAAAGGCCAGGAACTCTACCCAAAGAAGCGCTTTTTCGACGAAATCGTGGCCGTCTTCGAGCACAGCGGTCGTTCCGTGCCGGTCTATTGCGACAAGCACCTTTCCCACAGTTGGACAGAGGCCAAGGAAATGGTGGATACCTCACGGCGGCTCGGGTTCGGCCTGATGGCGGGCAGTTCGGTGCCCCTGTCCCAGCGCATCCCTCCGCTCGATCTAGGACCTGATCAAGTATACCGGATGGCGGTGTCCATCCATGGTGGCCCGCTGGAACGCTACGGCTTTCATGGGCTGGAGATTCTTCAAAGCATGGTGGAAAATCGGCCGGAAGGCGAGACCGGCATCCGGTCCGTGCAGGCATTCGAGGGCGAGGCTTTTTGGAAAGCGAATGCCTTCGGGGTGTGGAATGCCACCCTCGTCCAATCGGCGCTTCGGGCCGAGTTTGGCAAGGACGTGCCCGCCTTGGAGGATCTCGCCGCCCCAATAGAGCCCGAGGTTCAACCCGCCCATGGATTCCAGATCACCTACCGCGATGGACTCAGCTCATCAGTGCTGAAGTTAGGTACCAAGGGGGATCGATGGAACTTTGCCTGCTGGCCGATTACTGACCGCGAGCCGCTCGCGACGCGGTTCAATGCCGGGCCTTGGAACAACCGAAATCTGTTCAAAGCCCTCGCCCATGCCATCCAGCATCATTTTCGCACCGGCACACCGCCTTACCCAATCGAGCGAACCCTGCTCGTCACCGGCGCCCTTGA
>JAGQOS010000250.1 GCA_020427265.1 Planctomycetales bacterium | reverse complement strand
GCATGTCGCGGGCGCGCTGCGAAAGGTTGCCAAGCACCTTTTCCTTGAGTGCGTCGCTGGCGCCCTTGAGGGCCAAAGCCCATTGCGACGATTCCACGTTCTTGAGCACGGCCTGAATGTCTTTGTCGCTGAACTTCGAGATATCTTCGAAAACAAACATCAGGCGGCGGATCTCTTCGACCAATTCGGGGTCTTCATCGCCCAGGTTTTCGAGCAATGCCCGCTCGGTCGCCCGCTCGCTCACGTTGAGCATTTCGGCCACGCAGGGCACGCCACCGGCATTTTCGAAGCTCTGGCTCATGACGCTCGACATGCGGCTTTCCAGGCCGCGTTCCACTTCGCGAATGATCTCCGGGTTGGTTTGACCCATCGTAGCTACACGGCGAATGACGGCCAATTGACGATCGGCCGGCAAGCCGGCGAGCACTTCGGCGCCGAGCGTGGGTGTTAGGTGCGAGAGGATCAGGGCGATGGTTTGCGGCTGTTCGTCGATGATGAACGTAATCAGGTTTTGACTATCGACGTTGCGCAGGAACCCGAACGGCAGGGCCTCGATCTGCTGTTGCACGGAATGGAGCGTGCCGGCCGCGTTCTTCCCCAACGCCTTTTCGACCAGCGATTTGGCCAGGCCCAGGCCACCGGTTTGGCCACCCAAGCCGTTGGGGTTGGCGTCGGCAAATTCGTTGATTACCGCTTCCTGCTCTTCACCCAGCACATGGCCGAGTCGGGCCAGTTCGATGGAGACGATCTCGACATCTTTGGGCGACAGCAGCCCCATCAGCTTGGCGGCTTCGTCTTCGGGCAAGCTCATGAGCAGAATGGCGGCTTTGCGGAGCGAATTCATCGCGGCACCGGAAGTTAAATCGGAGGATTGCGCAAACTTTGCGGGCATTTGTCCGCACGGACGCGCATATCGGCTTCGCAGGGCTCGCAACTTGAGGAAATCGCTACGCAAAATGCAAACGAGCCGTCGGCGAAGGAAAGCAACGCCCGCGCTAGCTATGCATGCGCGACAGATGCGCCGACCGTTTCGAGGCCGACTTCCAATTGCAGCGGGCCCCATTTGCACTGGAACGGCACGCAAATGGGCGTGGCGTTCGAGGGAAATTTGATGTCGTGCTTTTCCCCGGTCACCACGTTGGGCAGGCTGACGGAAAGGTCGAACTCTTCCAATTCGGCCTTCGCCGCGCCGGCGACCATGTTGGCGATTTCGCCGACAGCGTCGATCACGTCTTCGTCGACTTCGCCGCATTCCATCATCAGCATCGTGGAAGCCGCATTCAGGGCGACCGCCTCGGAGAGATTGATCACGACCGTGCCGACCGCCTTACCGGTGAGGCCGATGACGCCGCTGATGGGGAATTGCAGGTTTTTCTGCTTCTTGAGCACGATTTCGCCCCGCTGTAAATCGCAGCCGAGCATGGTTTCGAACGTGTTGGCGATCGACCGTAGGAAGGGATTAATGTGTTCCGCTCGCATCCATCATCTCCTGGCTTGCCAGCGAACTGATTCGCCAGCGTTTCACGCGATGCCCTTCGTGGCCGAATTGCCGGGTTTGCTAACATCGTTCGACCTGGAACCCTACGTTGCCGTTATCGCGGCGGCAAACTGGGCGGGGGGGGATTTTTTGGCTCGGGTTTTGAATTGCTCGCCGACATGCCGATTCTCAGGGCCGCGCCGAATGCGCGCCCCGCCGGCCAACCGTCGGAATACGGCTAGAATCTCGTTCCAAGCTACTCGCGACCGGTCGCTGGGGTGTCTATAATTTTGTGCGAAAGCCCCACGTTTGCCGCCCCGGCGTTGCGGTCGACGAACTTACAATCGGAATAGAAGGAACCACTCGCATGGCACATTCGCTCGACCGTCGTCAATTCCTTGCTCGCTCGGCCCAAGGCGCCGGTGGCCTGCTGCTGGCCCAGTCGGCATTGCCCAACCTGTGGGCCAACGAGGCCAAGAAGGAACTGTTTCACATCTCCTGCACCGAGTATTCGCTGCACCGGATGATCGCCAAGGGTGATCTCGACAATCTCGACTACGCGCCGTTCGTTAAGAAGGAATTCGGCATCGACGCCGTCGAGTATTGGAATCGGCCATTCATGGGCAAGGCCGAAGACAAGAACTACATCGCCGACATGCGCAAACGGGCCGACGACGCCGGTGTGCGCGCCACGTGTATCTTGGTCGACGGCGAAGGCGACCTCGGCCATGCCGACGAGAAACAGCGGATTCAGGCGGTCGAGAACCACAAGAAATGGATCGTGTGCGCCAAGCAACTTGGCTGCTATTCCATTCGCGTGAATGCCCGCGGCAAGGGGACCTACGAAGAACAGCTTGCTCAGGCGGCCGATGGCCTGCATCGCTTAGCCGAATTTGGCGGCAGCCACGAGATCGCTGTCATCGTGGAAAACCACGGCGGGCTCTCCTCGAACGGCGAGTGGCTGGCCAAGGTCATGACAAAGGTCGGCCTGAAGAACTGCGGCACACTGCCCGACTTCGGCAACTTCCATGAATACGATCGCTACAAGGGTTGCGAAGAACTGATGCCCTTCGCCAAGCTGGTCAGCGCCAAGTCGCACGATTTCGACGAAAACGGCAACGAGACACGCACCGACTACGAACGCATGATGAAGATCGTTGTCGATTCCGGGTATCGCGGCGATGTCGGCATCGAGTACGAAGGCGGCAAGCTCAGCGAAGTCGAAGGCGTGAAGGCGACCAAGAAACTGCTCGAGCGGGTGCGCGAGAAGCTTTTGCAGGCATAAGCCGGTTTCCTGCCAGCGATTGGCCCAATTACAGCGGCGGCGAGCCGAAGGCGTTGCCCTTCGGCTCGCTGTCTTTTTATGGGCAATCCGGGAAGTCGCCCTTACCGGCCACCGACTGTTGCGCAGTTGCCGTTAGAAATTCGTTGGCGAAAAAACAGCGTTTCGCCTACAATCCACACGTCCCGCCGCCCGGCCAGAGCCTGGGTAGCGCCCGCCGATGTCCCCCCTTGTTCGTTGCGGCGTTTGGCAACTCGCCCGCGCGAAAGCTTACCCCTGCACGGAGCCCTGCCGATGAAATCCTTCTGCTTTGCACTTGCCGGATTCTTGCTCGCCGTGACGCCGGTTTCGGCAGCCGAGTTGAATGCCGCCTCGGGCGGCTGGCCCCAATGGCGCGGTCCGCATCGCGATGGTCTGTCGGCCGAAACCGGGTTGAACACCGACTGGGAAACGAAAAAGCCGGAACTCATCTGGATGGCCGACGGCATGGGCAAGGGCTACGCCAGCGTGTCGATCGCCGATGGCGTCATCTACACATCGGGCAACTTCGACGACGGTCAGGCGATCGTTGCCGCATCAGCCGAAAACGGTTCCGTGCTCTGGCGCACCAGCCTGACCGAAGCGCCGCCCAAGCACGGCTACGACGGATCGCGGACCACGCCCACGCTCGATGGCGACCGGCTCTATGTCGTCACGTCCGATGGACAGATCGCCTGCCTGTTGCGCTCCGGTGGCCAGGTCGTTTGGAAACGCAATTTCAAGGAAGATTGGAACGGCAAGATGATGTCGGGCTGGGGATTCAGCGAGTCGCCCCTGATCGATGGCGATTGGGTGCTCTGCACGCCCGGCGGCAAGAACGCCATGATCGTGGCGCTCAACAAGATGACCGGCGAAGAGGTCTGGAAGACCGCCATGCCGGAGTATGAAAAAGAAACCGGCAAGAACGGCGGCGCGATCAACGATGGGGCCGGCTACGCTTCGATCGTCGTCAGCGAAGGCGCCGGGGTAAAGCAATATGTCACGCTTGTCGGCCGCGGCCTGATCGGCGTACGGGCCGAAAATGGCCAGCTCCTCTGGCGCTACAAAGAGGTTTCCAACGGCACGGCCAATATTCCCACGCCGATCGTTTCGGGCGACTATATCTTCGCCTCGTCGGGCTACAAGACCGGCTCGGCGCTCGTGCACCTGGTCGCCACCGACGATGGCGTCGACGCCGAGGAAGTCTACTTCATCGACGGAGCGGAACTTCAGAACCATCATGGCGGCATGGTGCTCGTCGGCGAGCATGTGTACCTGGGCAACGGGCACGGCAAAGGGTTTCCCACCTGCGTCGAACTCGCCACCGGCAAGATCGTTTGGGGCGGCAAACTGCGCGGCCCGGGCGATGGCTCGGCGGCCGTAGCCTATTACGACAAGCATCTGATCTTTCGCTACCAGAACGGCGAAGTGGGCCTGATCGAAGCCACCCCCAAGCAGTACCTGCTCAAGGGGAGCTTCAAGCCCGAGCATGTCGAAGGCCCGAGCTGGGCTCACCCCGTTGTTGCGGGGGGGCGGCTCTACCTGCGCGAACAAGATAAATTGATGTGTTACGACCTGCAGCCGTAGCGCGAAGCATCGAAATTTGGCATGGTCCGCCAGCTTCGCTCTCGCGGCCGGGACTAGCGTTTGCGGCGATTGGCAAATAGAATAGCGGACTGCCAATTTCACAACCTACCTACCAACCTGCACGAAACCGGCGCCTTGCCGTCGCCGCGCGGCCCTTGCGGTTTCGTCGTTCTCGATTTTGTCTCGCGCTTCGTTTGCCGGGCCGGAGGAATTGTTTGCTGTGCAAAGGCTGACTCAACTCAGTGTGCCGGCCATGGTGATGCTCGTGCTGCTGCGCGTCTCCATCGGTTGGCACTACTTCAAGGAAGGAACGAAGAAGTACAAGGATCCTGGATTCACATCCGCTGTCTTCTTGCGCCAGGCGACCGGGCCGTTGGCCCATCTGTATCATGATACGGCCGGCGAAGAAGCCTATGGCTGGGACCGCACGATGGCGATTCCCCGCAAAGATGCCCCGGGCGAAACCGCCGACGCGGCGCCGGCCGATGCCGATCCGGATGCGATTCCCGACAGCGCCCCGTACAAGAGCTGGGCGGAGGACGTGATCTACAGTTGGAAGAAACGGTTACAGACGGCGAGCGACGCGGCGCGCTACGACGAGCCGCAGCGCGAGGCAGTGGCCAAGGTCTACGAGAAACGCATCGCTCAGCTCAAGGATTATCTAGCCGACAAGTCCGGCGATCTTCTCGACTACCAGCACGAACTTTATCGCCTTGGGCAGATGGAAGCCGACGACACGGCCGAAGAAGTGCCCTATCAGCAGGCCCGCATCCAGCAAAAGCGCGCTGAACTGCAGGCCACGGCCGCCGGCATTCAGTACGATGTGAAACAATTCGAAGATGGCCTGATCAACGACGTGCTTTCGCAATTGAGCGGCGAGCAGCAGGATCGCGTGACCGCCGCCCTGGCCAATACCAAAGTGGCCCGGATCGATCGCTATGTAACGTTCCTGCACATTGGCATTGGCGTTTGCCTGATCGTTGGGCTCCTGACCCGGCTGTCGGCCTTCCTCTCGGCGCTGTTTCTACTGTCGGTCGTGCTTTCCCAGCCGTTTTGGGTGCCCGACGCGGCGACGACTTACTATCAATGGGTCGAGCTATTCGCCTCGTTGGTTCTCGCCACAACACATGCCGGCAAGTGGGGCGGTCTCGATTACTTTCTCAATTCGATGTGCCAGGCGTGTTGCGGCGGAAGCGGCGATGCCTAGCCGATTTAGGCGAGTTCTCGCCAACCCCTGCCAAATCCATTTGGCGTGGCGCGGCGCATCGCGCTAAAATACGAAGAGTGATGAACTTTTACTTTCAATCATTAGCCCCAGGCAATCCAGCGGAGTTGAATCGATGCAACTAACGCCCGAAGAAAAAAAGGTCGGCCAGGAGAATTTCAATCGCGTGATTGGCGACACGCGGCGCGATTTTCTCAAGAAAGGGATCGCCGCCGGCGTGGTTTCGGGCGCCGGACTGGGCTCGATGTACTTCGGCTATGGGGCCGAAGTGAACGACCCGGTGCGCGTCGGCATCATTGGCACCGGCGACGAAGGCAACGTGCTCATCGGCGCGTTGAATCCCAGCTACGTGCAAGTGGTAGCGATTGCCGACATTCGGCCCTACAACGTGCATCGCGCGTTTCATGGCGATCACTCGAGCGAGGGCACGCTCGCTGTACGCCCCGGCCTGATGACCAAGTACGGTTGGAAGACCGAAGACGAAGCCCGTAAGCATGTGAAGGTCTACACCGACAAGTACGAAGAGTTGCTTGAGAATGACGACATCGAAGCCGTAATCATCGCCCTGCCGTTGCACTTGCACGACCAGGCGGCGATCAAGGCCATGCGCGCCGGCAAGCATGTGCTGACCGAAAAGCTGATGGGTCACAGCGTGCATCAGTGCAAGGAAATGGCTCGTGTATCGGCCGAAACGAATCGGCATCTCGCCACCGGCCATCAGCGCCATTACAGTATTTTGTACGACAACGCTGTCGATACAATCAAACGCGGCCTGATCGGCGACCTGCATCATATTCGCGCCCAGTGGCATCGCGGCAATCTGCCGGGTAACGATAGCTGGAGCCAACCGCTGCCGCCGCCCGTGGGCACCGACCTGATGAGCGCCGAAGCCAAAAAGCTTTACCCGCTCGTTTCCAAGTATCAAAGCTGGAAGCGTAAGCTCGATTCGGTCAAGGGCGCCGAGATCGATGTCTGGGCGGCGCGCGTCGCCATGCTCGAGAAGCAAATCGAAGATCAAATCGTGCAAGCCGAAGACTACGGCTACGAACAAATTACGCTCGAAGACGGCAAGGGCACCGTCCGCTCGCCGCTCGAAGAACTCATTCGCTGGCGTTTGTGGAACCGCACCGGCGGCGGCCTGATGGCCGAACTCGGCAGCCATCAGCTCGACGCGGCCAGCATCTTCATCAGCTCGCAACGCGACGATGGGCAAAAGGTGCTGCCTCTGTCGGTCTCGGCGATCGGCGGCCGGCACATCTTCCCCTTGGATCGCGATGCTTCGGATCACGTGTACTGCATCTACGAGTTCCCGAATAAGGGTTACTACAAAGATTACGAGTCGGGTGAAGTCGCCGATCCGAACAAGAAGATCGTTGTCACCTACTCGTCGATCAACGGCAACGGCTTTGGCGGCTATGGCGAAACGGTCATGGGTACCGGCGGCACGCTCATTCTGGAACGTGAAAAAGAAGTGATGCTCTACGCCGGTTCGTCGACTTCCGCTTCGGTTTCCGTCAAGAAGTCCGACGTGGGACCAACGCTCGATACCACGGCCAGTGGCAGCGATGTGGCGGCGGCCGTCGGCCAGGCCGCTACGGCGGGCGACATCAGCCGCGGCTATACCGAAGAGATCGAGCATTGGGCCTGGTGCATTCGCAATCCCGATCC